>JANNUB010000287.1:0-2262 GCA_031394795.1 Ignavibacteriota bacterium
CGGAGTCAGCGATCAGCGCATCGCGGGGCGAAGTGCGGACCCCTTTGCCAATCCGGTCGGCGAAGCGAACAAAGAAAACAAACCACGGGCTTTGGGCCAGGGCCATAAGCGGCCGCGAAAGCGAAGAAAGACTGTTCCAAGCGTCATCTGATTGGTACGCACATCTTCTTGACAAGTTAAACGCGCCACTCATAAAATTTACTCAGAATAGGCTGACAATATTGACATTCAACTATGATCGCTCATTCGAATGGTATATGCTCAAGGCCCTTCAAGCTCGCTTCGGTCTACCCGGAGGTGAGGCTGTTAAACTGTTAGCTGCGATCCCGATCATTCATTTACATGGCACGCTTGGCGGACTTCCTTGGGGGTCGAATGTTAGGCCTTATTCTCCATCGAACGAGCGACCAGAGATATATCTTGCTCGTGAGAAGATCAAAATTATTCACGAAGACGTTGGAAACGACCCTGAATTTGATCGGGCCATCAAGTCGCTTGCTGATGCGAGAAGAGTTGTTTTCCTTGGTTTTGGATATAATAGCGTAAATATTGTGAGACTAAAGCCGAAGTCATGGGGAAACCTCAATGAGCAGGTTTGGGGCTCTGCAATGGGCATGACGGAGCTTGAGAAAACTATAGCAAAACGTCACATTGGATTACCGTGTGACTTGGGAAATTCTGATTGGGATGTTTTGCGATTTCTCAGAGAAAAAGTCGATCTCGAAAACTAACTGCTCTCAAAATGACTGAACTCATCTGGGAAGGCAAATACAAAGACGGTAAGAAGGTTGCCCCTGTTCGCATCGCGCTGCCATTTCAAACGATTGAAACAGTGAACGAGAGCGCCGAGGACCGCAAACGAAGCCTCGACATGTTCGCCCAAAGCAAACCCACTGAATGGCGCAACAGACTCATTTGGGGCGACAAGAAGTACGTGTTACCGAGTTTATTGCCTGAATTCGCCGGCAGAGTGAACCTCATTTACATTGACCCTCCGTTTGACACCGGCGCCGACTTTACCTTTACCGCGACAATCCCCGACAACCCGGATACAGAAGAAGATGAGACAACAAGCTTTGTTAAAGAGCCAAGCATAATCGAGCAAAAAGCATATCGCGATACGTGGGGACGGGGACTAGATTCGTACTTGCATTGGTTCTATGAGACTGTGGTGCTGTTGCGAGAACTGTTGGCTGAAGATGGAAGCATCTATGTGCATTTGGACTGGCATGTCGGTCACTATGCAAAAGCTGTCTTGGATGATGTTTTCGGCATTGGCAACTTTGTCAATGAAGTAGTCTGGAAGCGAACAGGAACGCATGGGACATCTAGAGCATTTGGCGTTCTGCACGACACTATACTGGTTTACGGAAAGACGGAGAACTACGCATTTCATCCACCTTCTCTGCCACTGGAGAAGGACTACCTTGACAGTCATTACATACAACGAGAACCAAACGGGCGCCGATATCAATTAGTCTCAGCGCATGGAGCAGGTGAAGGACCGACACGAAGATTCGGGAAGAAGGAGATTGCACCACCGTCTGGAAGGCACTGGGCATATACTCAAGATACAATTGACAAAATGTTGGAGAAAGGGAGGATTGTCTTCACGTCAACTGGGATGCCAAGGGTAAAGCGCTATGCTGATGAGGCAACTATGCCGGTGTCTTCCCTTTGGACAGACATAGCAGTCATAAACTCACAAGCGGTAGAGCGTGTTAATTACCCCACGCAAAAGCCCGAAGCGCTTCTGGAACGCATCATCAAAGCCTCATCCAATGAGGGCGATTTGGTTGTTGATTTTTTCTGTGGCTCTGGAACAACGGCTTCTGTAGCCGAGAAACTGAATCGCCGCTGGATCGCCTGCGACCTAGGCAGGTTCGCGATCCACACAACCCGCAAGCGTATGTTGCAGATTCCAAACGTAAAGCCGTTCGTCGTTCAGAATCTCGGCAAATACGAGCGTCAGGCCTGGGCAAGCGCGGAGTTTGCAAATCCGGAAGACCGCGCCGCACAGGAGAATGCGTATCGCAATTTCATAATCGAGTTGTATCAGGGTCAGCCAATTACGGGTCATTCATGGCTGCACGGAGTGAAGGCGGGGCGCATGGTGCATGTCGGTCAGGTCGACGCGCCGGTTGCGCTCGGAGATGTGAAGGCGATCATCCAGGAATTCTGGAGAGCCGTCGGCAAGGATAAGGATATCAAAACGAACGGCGTGGATGTGCTTGGCTGGGACTTTGCCTTTGAAATCAACGA
>JANNUB010000327.1:0-20418 GCA_031394795.1 Ignavibacteriota bacterium
GTTGCCATGAGGATCTCCGTAATGTCTGACATATATAACTATGTCAGAATCTACGAAATCCTCTTCTTCCTTGCAAGTACGTACTCTGATGTCGCACACCCAATTAGGTTGGTATACATATCCTCTCCCTGTCGCGATTCAATCCTTCACCATCTCGATATGCTCGATGCCATCTTCGAGATAGACTTCGCCGGACTGTATGAAACCGAACGACTCATAGAATTTCTTGAGATACAATTGCGCGCCGATGCGGATCGGTACATTGCCGAGCAGCTCATACAGTTTGTCGAGCGAGTAGCGCATCAACTCGCGTCCCACTCCCGATCTTCGTACTGAGCTCGCGGCGACGATTCTGCCGATTGACGCTTCTTGGTATGCCGCTCCTGCGGGAAGAATGCGGCTGCACGCAACAAGCTCGCCGTACTTCCATCCCATGACGTGCCATGCAGTTTGGTCTTTGTCGTCGGCATCGAGGAAGACACAGTTCTGCTCAACAACAAATACTTCGCTCCGCAAACGAAGGATGCTATAGAGTTCTGCGGACGTGAGCTCGTCGAAATGTTTACACGACCAACGGATGCTTTCAGGCATCAATCCGTTTCCTCATCACGTAATCATTCATCCAATATCCGTCGCCAATATCAACGTCTTCCTCACGGACGACATTGAAGCCGAGTTTCTCGTAGAAAAAAGTTGCGGGATTATTCCGATTCACATTCAGGTCGAGCGTCCTACCTCCTCGCCGGAGGATCTCGTCGAGCACGTAATCAAGAAGGAATCGCCCGACTCCTTTTCCCTGTCGGTTCGGTTGAATGTAAAGCTTGTGCAGTTTGTAGCTTCTCCCTTCGATCACACCGTACGACGCGAAACCGACTGCGCAATCGTTATCGCACGCGAGCAAGAAGGTATGCCCGATTTCCATTTGTTTCAACAGCGACTCTTCGCTGTACATCATGGTGAGCATGTAGGAGATCTGGTCGCTGCTGAGAATCGTGGGATACGTTGCCCACCAGATTTCGTCGGCGAGTTGGCGGATGAGAGGAATGTCCTGAGTCGTTGCGTTACGGATGGTAAGCATAAGAACGTGTGTAGAGAAACGAGGAACAACATTTTCTTACCCTTAGAGCTTCGGCGCGCCCATCATGTACATATCACCCGTCGGCTGGGGCATGCCCCCTTTCGGCTCAAGCGTAACTGCGAACGCGTTGATCTCTTTTGGATTCACAGCGGCGAGATTCTCGATCTTGAAGAAGTTTGCATCGTTGTCGTGGACCGCAAAAACGCCTGCACTTATCGGTTTCTTATTCTTGATCACCCACAATTGATAATCCTTGTCGGTCGGGACTGCGGGCAGATGAGAGACGTGGAGTATCGCAGAGCGTTTCTCCGGGTCCCAAATAATCTTTCCGTACGCAACCGGCATCGCCTTCAATCCATCCATGACCGTGATATGGATATGCTTCGCGGAAAGAACTTTCATCTGCTCGTCCCGCCGCGTCAGCTCATCCTTGAGCGCAACGAGCCGCGTTTGGAGTTCCTGCTTTTGTTCTTCGACAGTGACCAATTGAATGTTTTGCCGATCGATCGTTCCCATCAGTTTGAAAACAAAAAGCGAGAAGCCGGCAGCCATTGCGAGCAACGCGGCAATTCCCCATGGAATCCAGTTGCGAGTTCGCGAAGGCGCTACGGAAGAGAGAGTCTCGGTTCTGTTCTTCGCCGCCTCGTGCGCTCGCGCAGAGAGTGAAATTTTCTGCATGAGCTGTTGCTTTACGTGTGGCGAAGGAGTCTTCCGCTGCAGCGAGAGCGGCAGCAGCGACGCAGTGCTCGTCAACTCGCTCAGGATTTCGAGCTCCTGTTCGGACGCACGCGAGAGATACGTTTCAAATTCCCGCAGCTCGTCTTCGTGTAAGGCTCCGAGCGCATACTCAGAACTTTGCTGTATGAATTGCTCTCTATCCAATTTCTTTGATCCGTCCCTTCAGAATGTCTCGAAGTTTCATAAGCCCCTGCCGCTGTCGCGTCTTTACGGTGCCGAGCGGAACGTTCAGTCGCTTCGAGATTTGCTCTTGCGTGTAACCTTCAAAATAACTCAACTCAATTGCTGTGCGCTGTTCCACACTCAATTGCGCCAGCCCCTCGCGGAGAATCCTCTCGTATTCCGCACTCATCATCGCGTGCAGCGGGTTCGCCATGTACGCTGGATCGGGAATCTCAAGAAACTTTTGCGCGTCGTCGAGGCTCTCACCCTTGTTGACAATCTCTTTCGACCGCAAGCGATCAATCGCTTTCCGTTTCGCGATGGTGACGATCCACGTGTACACGCTCCCTTTCTCTTGCGCGAACAGCGACGCCTTGTTCCAAATCTGCATAAACACTTCCTGCAACAAATCTTCCGCTTCGTCCGTTGCTTTCACGACTCCTAATACAATCGTGTACAGCAGCGATGAGTAGCGGTCATAGAGTTCCGACAACGCTGCCTGGTCGCGTCCCTTCACACGCATGAGAAGTAGCACATCTTGTTCGTTGCGTGCTGCTTGCGATGCAATCATTGCCGTCAAGAACGCAATCATTGTCTCCCTAAAATACGAAAGAACAGAGGTATTGGATTAACCGAAACAATAAACAAAAGAAGGGGCGTGAGCGCAAGCACGGAGGGCGCGTTGAGTAGCAACTGTCTTGTAGAGCAAAGAGTCGCTGAATCAACGAACAGGTTCAGGTTTCAAGGTTCAGGATGCACAATCCCGAACCCTGAACCTCAAACCTCCATCGAGTCTCACTAACTCGAAGAGTCGAGTCGTCGCACGTTCGAACCTTCGGGAAATTCTCATACTACATTCAAGAAGCGGTCATCCGACTGCTGTCTCATCGGCAAGATTCTCGTTACGCGCAACTCTCGCCAAACGAGAGAACGCTGGAACGGCTACGATTCCGAAAATCAACGAGGTCACAACGCAGTCCATGATTGAAAGATTCCATTGGCTTCCAATAACGCCGTACTGAATGGGAAGCAGTGTGAAATCAGAGAACCAATGCAGAATGATCGAAGGCAAGATAGATCTCGTCAGATAAACAAGAAGTCCATGGAGCGCACTGTACAGCAAAAAGAATGGGAGGAACGCGAGACTCGCATACGCATGGCTTAGATGTACCGCAAAGAACATCACGCCAACAATTCCAATTGCCACAATCCATCCGTGTCGGTGTTGAATCTCAGAAAGCATGTAGCCTCTGAACGCCGCTTCTTCAACAACACCTGCGGTAGCGCTTATCGCCAGGAAAACGGAAAACTGCATCAGCGGAGAGAATGCAAAGATGTTGAATGCCGGATTGAGTGACTCTTGAGAAACGTGTGCGACCCTCGTCGTCAGAAGGGCAAGACTCATCATGCATATCGTTCCGAGTCCGCCCGCAACAAGAGACCAGAACCAAACCTTGCCCCCAAGCGGGCGGGCGCGAAGATTCTGTCGTCGGGATTGTGCTGTCGCTTGTGGGAAACCCTTCCCGTTCAAGTATTGAAAGAAGAACCAAAGCCAAACCAAAACGATCGGAAGAAACCATGGAATGGTCGGAGAGAGTTTGGCGTTCGCGAGAAGTAATGCGCCGAGAGGAATTTGTCCGACGGTGAGGATGATAAAACCAATCACGACGCCGCGAACGATTGAGGGAAGGCGCGCCCAGAGTTGTAGAAGCGAAGCACGAACGGTTATGTTGAAGGGTATTCGATCGGTCAAATTATTTCTTCACGTATTTCCAGTTCCGTATTTTTCCTTCCGCCATCCATTCAAGCGCAGTCGCCATCCGTTTCTTCCGTGTCTCCTCGGTTTTCGCATCCGTTATCCACTCGGTATATTCTTTCTTGTTCGAATAACTAAAACCTTCAAATGTTTTCAGCGCCCTCGCATTCTTGCTCAATGACTTCATGAAATACTCAGGCACGACCAACGCTTTTTTCTCCGTGGATGATTTTGGCTTCGACGGAAGTTTGACGCCGTCCTCGTTGAGCTTCACCGCTTCTTTGATGTAGCCAAGAAGAATTTTGTCGGCAGGAAGATCGTCGAGACTTCTGATTTTTCCCAAATGTCCCATTGCCGTTTCACCGACTTGCGAGAACTTCGAGCTGTCTTTCATCAGCGATGCCTTCCAAAATCCGAACGCACAATGTTCTTTGAACGCCGCCATACTGCACATCATCCCTTTGTAGTCGAAGTGAGGGAAACTCCATTTCATCTTCTCTTCGACGTTGGGACAAGCTTTGTGAACTAACTCGCGCAAATGGCCGAGAATTGGTTTTGCAAAATCTGCGGATTTCGCGATGTACGCGTCGACGCGTTTGTCTTTTGTTGGCATAACTTCTCAGATTACTCCCACTTGTGAACTACGAACACCGACGTGGTGTTTCGGGCGAACTTGAACCATGCGTCATACCGCTGACATTACAACGGCGTAGTTTCATCGTTTCTGTGGGCTCGTAAAGCTTCGTCTGCAAGAAAATCTAGTTTGCCTGCTTTCACATCAGCCTCGAATTGTCTGTCCCACCGCCTCCAATCCTCTTCGACGAGCCAATCTCGAAACTCTTTGTACTCGTCTTCCGACAAAGACTCAATCGCGTCTTGCAGTGTTTCGATTTTCGATACTTCACTTTTCATAACTTGGCTCACGGAATGTACAACCCCGCCGAACTTCCCACCCACGCCATGTTTTTGTTATGATCAACGCCCATCATCTTGCCGCGTCCCATGCGGACCAGATTTGCAACGGGCGTGAGCATCTCATTCCAAATGTACATAATGCGGACTTCGGCTTTCGTTCCGCCGTGCGGCGTTTCTATGAACGAGCCGTACTCGACTTTTTCCTGCAACACATAGTCGTGACGATGTTCGGCAGACACAGCATCAACATCCGCGCGTGTCGGACCAATGATGACGCCGCTTCCTGCAAACGAGAAGAGCGGCTTCAACACATAATTCTGCAGGTCGTCGGGAATCGTCGTGAGCTTGTCAAGAAACGTCGTTTTCGGAACGGTCGGATGATTGAGATGCGGGAGCGAAAACTTGCTGATGCGGAAAAACCAATTCGGATGCCCAGCCCATTCCACCTCAAGCTCATCGCGAAAACTGAATGGTAGTTGCGCCCCAATCTTTATCAACTCATCCGCGATTGCGCGGTTATAGATGCGATGAATCGGAATGAGGTTGTTGTCTTTGCGATAAAATAATTTCTTCCCCTGCTTCACAACGTCGCGAATGTTCACCGTTTGCGTTCCGCAGATTCTATCCGTGAGAATAAAATCGCAAAGTGTCTTCTGTCGGAGCGGGTCAATTTCCATCAGCACAACGTTCTCAGGATAGTGGTCGCCAAGAATCGCTTTACGGAACATTCGGTAGTAACTTCCCAAATCCAATCCGCCAAGCAGACACGTCGCCTCTTGTGGAAGTCCGAACACTTCTTTGAACAACATTGACTGCACGGGTTGAAAGCCATACAACGTCGGAAATCCTTGCAATTCAATCAAACGCGGAACATAGTCACCGTTCGGCAACTTCACAACACCAAAATCCACCGAAACAAAAACAGGATGCGCGTCTTCATTCGGTACGTTGAACTCATGCGGCACTGCGCGGTCGGCGGCTTCGTGGTACGCCGCGTTGCCGACCAATTGCATCACGATTTCTTCGCCCGCCTTCACCATCGAGTTCATCAGCGGCGTGGGAATGAAGAAGGGCGTTTCGCTTACCCGGAATTCGATGTGCGTACCGCACGCCGCATCGAGCCGCTTGAGGAAGAGTTGATATTTTTCTTCGGTGAAGTTGTTGTTGTAGTAGTTGCGGAGGTGGGGAAGCATGTGGATTCGTTTCGAGAATGGTGGTTTGGATTCTGTTGCTACCCTTGCGTCAACTCATCCATCAAATCACTGATGAGAATAACATTGAGTTCTGATATTTGACGCAATCGCTTATCATTCGTCAGGAATGCATCGCATTGATGTTGTCTTGCAGTAGAGAGTTGTAATGCGTCAAGACCTTTCAGTGATTTGTACTTTCCCCGAAGTTGAGCCGCGCCGTCGGCAATTACCCAATCAATTTCGTAGGTAGGTATTTTGAACTCGTGAAGGAACGCTCTGAATCTTTCGATGAGGTCATATCTGTTGATGGCGTACGGCTTTGAACAGAACTCCATAACCGAGACAACACTTGTGAGAAGAGTTTTGTGTTTGGCGAGCGCGTTTAAGGCGTAGTGCGCAGTTGCAGGCGCGAAGCGTGGTTCGTCTTCGATGTGATAAATGAAAAAAGAACTGTCGAGAAACGTTCTCTCAAAATCTATCGTCATCTCTTAATTCATTGATATATTCCTGCGCATCCATTCCCCACACGCCTTTTCCAATTCCGCGATAACTGTTGATGCGCCGTTCGAGTTCTTTCTTGTCGTCCATTTCCTGACGCAAGCGGTCGTAGAGCGTTTGTCGTTCGGCAGGATTCAGTTTGGAAATTGCGCCGAGAATCTGACTAACTGTTGACGGCAAATTCGTTTGTGTCGTATCCATAGCATGAGCTTGAAGTTCATCGTACAATTAAATATCGAATTTTGTTAAGAGAACAGCAAGCGTGACAGAGTATTCAAGTGAATCTTATGCGGAGTTCAAGACGCTTGCTCAAATCAGGAACTCGCCGCCAGCGGAATCAATGTCGCAAGAATAAAAGTTGTTGTCGGCGCAAACTGAGGATGGTCCTCGAGTTGGTAGATGAGAAAGACTGAATCGAGGAATGCACGTTCACAATCTATCATCGCTACGCATTTGGCTGATGTAGTCCTGAGCGTCGTCTCCCCAATAATGTTTTGCAACACCTCTGTACTTCATAGCTCTCTGCAACGCGTCTTCCTCACGTCGAATGCCTTTCTGCAATTCCCTATACAGATGAAGTTTTTCTTGAGTGTCGAGATCTTGAATTTCGCTCAGTATGCGATTCAGCTGCGTGAGAGAATTGTTTGAAAGTGTAGTTGCTGTTTCCATAATGTCCTCAGTTCAAATATCGGACTTTATCGAGAGAACAGCAATCCCCAAAAAGCCGAAGCCTCGCTAAATCAAAAACTCCCCTCCCTCCATTATCTTCATCTCGTCAATCCAAATGTCGAAGTTCGTACCGACAACATCAATATGCGTCGAGGAGGACCAGTCGGCACCGGTGTGCTCGGAGTACGGATGCCCGAACGCGATGTGAACGCCGGGAATTTTTTCGTCCTGCAGAATGTGTCCGATAACGCGCTTGAGATGAATGTTCGTGCCGATGGCGAACTCGCCGACCCGGTCGCTGTTCTTGTCGGTGTGGCAGTATTCCCAGAATTCTTTCTCGAGTTCCTTGTTGTCGCAGTGCGCGCTCACCATACGGCTGTCCTTGATCTGAATTGTCACGGGCGTATCGCTCAACTCTCCGTACTTCGCGCAGAGGTAATCCCCCACAACGCCGTCAACAACGAACGTTCCATTGACATTCGCCGGCGAGGTAAAGGTCTCGCCTCCGGGGAGATTCCCCCACTTGTCGGGAGTGATGATGCCGCTGGTTTTCAGCCACTTGAGTTTCGGACTCAGCTCCACGGTGATATTCGTTCCAAGCGGCGTCTTGCACACTGCCTTCTTCGCTATGCGGGCAAGATTCCAGACCTTGGTGCTGACCTCATCTACTTTGTTGAAGTTCGCCCGCATGCCGTCCGCCATGATCTGCCGGTTTACGTTGATCATGTGTCCGTGCCGGAGCCGGTGCTGGTTTACTACTTTTGTCATTTGCATACGCGTGCGAAGCTCGCCGCTTTGCCCCCACGCCGCATACACGCTGACGTCGCTCGCCGCCAAAGCGTCCAGGATCGGCTGAGGCATGTCCCTGTGCGGACGCGGAGCTAAATCCTCGAGAACGAACGTTGTACACCGCGCGCCGAGTTTCCCTGCTTCCTGGCAAATGGCGGCTGCAATCTCGCGCGTTCGTTCGTCAGTGATGATCGTGACTTTTTCATGCGGCTTCACGCGTAGACAAACATTGACAGCATTGTATGCACCTTCCACCAACTCTTCATCAACGAGAACAGCTTCACCAGCAAAACTCATGCTTTGATCCCTATGCTAAACCTATTCCGAAGCCGGAACGCCGAGTCCGACTTTTGTTTCTTCAATAATATAATCAACGACCGCTTTCAAATCGCGTGTCTGCTCCCACACGCGCAATTGCCGCTCGGCGCCTGTCCCCATTTCGAGAATCTTGTGAATGTAGTTGACCTCTTCCCGGCTATCTAATTCATCGACAACATCGTCAACAAATTGCAGCAGCTCATAAATCAGGTCCCGCGCAGGAAGCTCCATTTGGCGGCCAAAGTCTATCATTTTGCCATTGATCCCGTACCGACTTGCGCGCCATTTGTTTTCCATCACAAGCGCGCGGCGATAGAGACGGAAACCCATATTCGACGAATACAATTTCCACATCTTCACAATCACGGCTTGCATCAACGCTGCAAGCGCGATTGTTTCTTCTGCTCGCATCGGGATGTCGCAAATGCGAAACTCCAGCGTGCCGAAGAACGGGTGCGGGCGCATGTCCCACCAAATCTTCTTCGCATTATCTATACAATTTGTTTTTATCAAAAGGTTCACGAAACTTTCATATTCACCGTAACTCGGAAAATAATCCGGAATGTTCGTCCGAGGGAATTTGTCGAACACTTTGCAGCGATAGGACATCAGCCCTGTGTTCCGTCCCATCCAAAACGGCGAGTTGGCGGAGAGCGCGAGGATATGCGGCAGCATGTAGCGCGCCGCATTCATCAAATGGATCGTCGCTTCTTTATCTTCGATACCGATGTGAACGTGCAAACCGAAAATCAAATTCGCGCGCGCAACTTGTTGCAGATCCTGTACAATCGTTTTGTAGCGGTCGTCGGGGAAAATTCCCTGCGAGTGCCAATCGGCGAACGGATGCGTGCCCGCCGCAGCGAGACGCAAACCGTTTTCGTATGCGAGTTGCACCATCGTGCGACGCAGCTCGAACACTTCCTCTTTTGCTTCTTTAATATTGTTGCAAATTCCTGTTCCCACCTCCACAACGCTTTGGTGCATCTCAGGCTTCACGCGCTCCTGCAGACGCAGCTTTCCCTTGGCAATAATCTCGGCGTTGATATGCGAGCGCAAGTCTCGTGTGACCGGGTCAACGGTCTGGAATTCCTCCTCAATACCTAAAGTAAAACTGGGACGCATGGCATCATGTGATTTTGTGGTTGGAAAAAAGCAATGCTTGATTCTTTGGGTAGGCTATTTCGCTCGTATTTTGGGATCGACCAAAATCAGGTGTCCGAGCTTGTCGCGCTTCGTCATGAGGTATTTTTCATTATGGTTATTTGGATCCATCTCCAGCGGAACTCGCTCGACAATGTCCAGCCCGTAGCCATGCAAACCGACAACTTTCTTCGGATTGTTCGTGAGCAGTTGGATTCTTGTCACGCCCAGATCCCTCAATATCTGGGCTCCAATCCCGTAGTCGCGCAGATCGGCGCGAAACCCGAGCTTCTCGTTTGCCTCAACAGTATCAAATCCCTCATCTTGAAGCTTGTACGCCTTGAGCTTATTCACCAAACCGATGCCTCTACCCTCCTGGCGCATATAAAGCACAACACCTCTTCCGTTTCTTTCAACCATGTGCAGCGCGGAGACGAGCTGATCATTGCAATCACAACGCATTGAGCCGAACAAATCACCGGTGAGACACTCCGAGTGGACCCGCACAAGAACGGGCGCTCCGGAAGAAACGTCCCCTTTTGTCAACGCAATATGCTCCTTGCTGTCTGTCTCGCTCCGGTAGATGTGGATCTGAAACTCGCCGTATTTTGTCGGAAGAGATGTTTGAACGAGCTTTTGCACTAATTGCTCTTTCGTCATCCGATACTCGATCAGATCCCGAACGGTGACAATCTTGAGATGGAAGCGGCGGGCAATCTCCGTCAATTCAGGAACGCGCGCCATGGTCCCATCATCTTTGAGAATCTCACACAATACGCCGCCGGGGTAGAGTCCCGCAAGCTTGCACAAATCAACCACTGCCTCGGTGTGACCGGCACGGCGAAGCACACCGCCTTCCATTGCTCGCAGCGGGAAGATGTGTCCGGGCCGCGCCAGATCGCTCGACTTCGTTTTCGGATGAATCAATGCCTTCACGGTCGCGGCGCGATCAGGCGCGGACACACCGGTTGTCGTTCCGTGTATGTAATCTACCGATACAGTGAACGATGTTTCGTGCAGCGAGGTGTTCGTCTCCACCATCATTTCGATGCCAAGTTCCTTCGTGCGGGACGGGAGCAACGGTGAGCAGATGATTCCTCTCCCGTGGGTCGCCATGAAGTTGATGATCTTGGCATCAACGAACTCGGCAGCGCAAACAAAGTCGCCTTCGTTCTCGCGGTCGTCATCGTCAACAACGATGACGACTTTGCCTTGCTTGATCTCGTGAACTGCTTCCTCGATTGAATTGAAGCTCATTCTTTGACTATGCATACACTACTTTGCTTCTTTCTTTTCCTCCGCTTCTCGATGCACCGATGTTATCGAGCCGCGGTCAAACTTCATTTTCACGTTGTCGGCAACTTGCACAAGGATCGTCTTGTCTTCCAGTCCGGCAATTGTCCCGTGCAATCCACCTGAGAGAATCACTTTGTCTCCCTTCTTCAGCGACTCAATCAATTGCTGATGCTGCTTCTGGCGCTTTTGTTGGGGACGCAAAATCATGAACCAGAAAATCAGAATGATAGATCCAAACATGATGATTGTGCTCATCATGCTTCCGGTCGGGTCTGAGCCACCCGTAGACGGCGCCATCAAAAGAAATTGTGTCAACATTACCTCCTTTTTGAGTTCATAGAGTTTGTAGAGTTTAGAGTACTTGTTCCGTGATCTCTGTGTGGAGTCGTTTCAGTTGTCCAGCTTTCCACGACGAAAACTGATTCTTGAGTATGGCTTCTCTCGCCGATCGCACCAGCCAGAGATAAAACGTCAGGTTGTGCAAAGACGCCAACTGCAATGCGAGGATTTCATTCGACTTCACAAGATGGCGAATGTACGCCCGTGAAAATGTTTTGCATCCGTAGCATTTACAATCGGCATCAATCGGACGGAAGTCATCCGCATATCGTGCATTCTTGATATTGATCTTTCCGTCGCCTGTAAAGAACGAGCCGTTTCGTCCGTTGCGAGTCGGCATAACACAATCGAACATGTCAATACCACGCTCGATGCTCTCCAAAATATTTTCCGGCGTTCCGACTCCCATCAAGTAGCGAGGCTTTTCCGCCGGCAGAATGGATGTACACAACTCGGTGATGCGATACATGTCCTCGG
The DNA here is from genome assembly GCA_031394795.1 of Ignavibacteriota bacterium. Taxonomy (GTDB): domain Bacteria; phylum Bacteroidota; class Ignavibacteria; order UBA10030; family UBA6906; genus CAADGV01. Next base: position 11,369 of record JANNUB010000327.1, read on the forward strand.
CGGGTTCGCCCACCGAAAGCCCTCCAATCGCATACCCTTCAAAGTCCATCTCGACCAAGCGGCGAGCAGAACTCTCACGGATTGTAGGATACACACTGCCCTGAACAATTGCAAACAACGATTGGGAGAATCCATAGAGCGGGTTCGTTTTCTCGAATTCATTCCGACATCGTTCTGCCCACCGTAGGGTCATTTCATTAGACTTCCGCGCATACAACTCATCGCATGGATAGGGTGTGCATTCGTCCAGCACCATCATGATATCCGAACCGAGCGATCGCTGAGTAGCGACGACATTCTCCGGTGTAAAACGATGGAGCGAGCCATCATGGTGCGACTTGAATGTAACGCCGTCAGGATCGAGGCCGCGCAGGTCATTGAGGCTGAAGACCTGATACCCACCGCTGTCCGTGAGAATCGGCTTGTGCCAGTGCATGAACTTGTGAATGCCTCCCGCTTTCTCGATCACCTTCACGCCGGGACGCAGGTACAGATGATACGCATTCCCGAGAATGATCTTTGCCCCAAGCTCATCCAGCTCACGCTGCTCCACTGCTTTCACCGTCCCCTGTGTTCCCACGGGCATGAACATCGGAGTCGGTATTTCACCTCGCTCGGTGGAGATGTAGCCTGCGCGCGCTTTGCCGTCCGTATGCTGAAGCGAGAATGTCATGCGACGTAATTCAGGTGGAAGCAATGTTCTGCTTCCCTCTCACCCAATCGAACACCATGAAGAGAACAGCGCCAAGCGAATCCGCAATCCAATCGTACACACTGCACGTTCGACTCGGAACGAAATACTGATGCAGTTCGTCCGAAGCGCCGTACAGCGCAACGAGGAGAAGCGTGAACACATAATGATGGTGCGCGAGCAACGGAAATCTGGTCTGATGTCGTATCGCGCGATTCGCGGCAAATGCGAAGACGACATAAATAAAGAAATGAATCACCTTGTCGTGCGACAGAAAATCCCAATCTGGAATATGGGTTCCGGGAATCGAAGACTGCGTGAAGAGCGCCACTGCCCACGCGATCATCGGACCTTGATACCACCAGAAGGTGTTTCGTTTCAACCGTTCAATCATGTTCTATCCTTCTCAACGCCTCGCCGATACATTCTAAAATATCCGTCGCCATCATTCCTCGTTGCCCATATTTCTGTACCGCAATGTCGCCAGCCATCCCGTGAACATACACTCCGCAGTACGCGGCTTCGTCGGGCATCATTCCCTGCGCAAGAAACGACGCCACAATTCCCGTGAGTACATCGCCCGAGCCGGCGGTTGCCATGCCGGGATTGCCCGTAGAATTAAGATATGCTTCTCCGTATTTGGATCCAGTGACGGTCGGCGAGCCTTTGAGAACAAGTGTGCAGTTCAACTGCTTCGCCTGCGACCGAGCAACCTCCACCCTGTTCGTTTCAATGAAATCTCTGTCGAGTTTCGTGAGCAAACGAAGCTCGCCCACATGCGGCGTGATAATCGTTTCACATCGTCTCTTTTTCAAAATCGAAATATCATATGCCATCATTCCGAGACCATCGGCATCGAGAACGAGCGGTTTCCAGATTTCGGCAACGAGTTTGTGAACGAGCCGTCGTGTTTCCAGATTCTGAGAAAGACCGGGACCCAGCGCGACAACATCCGCCCACAAGACTTTTTCCATGATCTTGTCGAACGATGAGAGTGCAAGCGTGCCTTCGTCGGTTTCATCCATTGGGTTCATCATCACTTCGGTCAGCTTGCGGACGAGAGCCGGGTGAATTGATTTCGGCATCAGAAGAATTCCGGCTCCGGCGCCGGCTTTCATTGCTGCCTGCGCAGTCATAATGGGAGCGCCAGTGAGATTGCGCGAGCCGGCAATGAGGAGGACTTTACCTGCGCTGTACTTGTGTGCAGTGAGTGGACGTTCGGGAAGTGAAGACTTCACGTCCGAGCCAAGGACTCGGTATGTTGGATGCTTTTCAGGTTTGAAAAGAAACTTCGGGATGCTGACGTCAACGACACTCACATAGCCCGAATGTTCTCTGCCATCTCCGACATAGTGACCGATTTTTCCCAAGCCCATCGTTACCGTCATGTCTGCCTTGACTGCAAAGTTCTCGACGACGCCCGTCGAAGCATCAACTCCGGAAGGAATATCCACCGAGGCAACGAACGCTTTTTGAGAATTCATCCAGAGAATAATTTTCTGTTGAATGCCCATCACGTGTCCGGAGAATCCCGTTCCGAAGAGAGCGTCGACAATGATGTCGGCGTGAGGAAGTTGAGCGGACGCTTTCGGGGAATGGAGAATCGTGAACGATGCTGGAGCCTTCTTCGACGAAAGGATTTTCAAGAAGATGTCGAAATTGGTTTTCGCATCTCCCTTCACGTCGCTTCGTTTGCTCACCAAACCGACGTGAACTATGCAGCCGCGATTGAGAAGATGCCGAGCGATGACAAATCCATCACCGCCGTTGTTTCCCTTTCCGCAAATCACCACAACTCGCTTTGATGATAACGAGCCGACTCGCTTCTCCAGTTCATCAACAAACGCTCTGCCCGCATTTTCCATCAACAACAAACCGGGAATGCGGGAGCGAGTGATCGCAGCTTCATCCAAGCGCTGCATTTGCTGGGGTGTGACGAGGAGTTGCATGATTGACGTAGTCGAATCGGGGCGTGCTGCCGTCAGAAAAAATTCGTCATGAGATCGAGCACTGCGGAGGGATAGATTCCTAATCCGAGAAGAGCCATTGCCGAAAGAACCAGCGCGGCAACCCCGAGCCGAGAGGGGGCAACATCGAAGGTGCTTGGAGATTCTTCTTTGTGCGAGCGTGCTGCATCGGAGAAGTACATGAGCACAACGAGACGCAAATAGTAGTATGCCGAGAGAACACTCATCAGCACGCCGACGATTGCAAGCCACGTGTATCCTGCTTGCACTGCGCCCGCAAAGACGTAGTACTTTCCGAAGAAGCCCGCGAACGGAGGGATGCCCGTGAGCGAAAACATGAAAACCGCCATCAGCAGCGCGAGCATCGGACGTTTTGCCGACAGCCCTACGTAGTCATCGAACGTGAGGTTCCCTCCTTCGGCAGATTCGAGATGCGAAAGAACGCCGAACGCGCCCACGTTCATCAATGTGTAGGCGACAAGATAGAAGAGCACTCCTTGCGCGCCAAAACCGTTCGCTGCAATTACACCGACGAGAATATAGCCTGCGTGTGCGATGCTGGAGTACGCGAGCATGCGCTTGATGTTCGATTGCGAAATCGCGATCACGTTGCCGACAATCATCGAAAGTGCGGCGACGATCGCCATTACCGTGCGAAGCTCGCCGGCGATTTGCACGAGCGCCGGGGCAAACACAAGCAAAAGGCCTGCGAATGCTGCGGCTTTCCCTCCTGTTGACATGAACCCGCTCACGGTTGTCGGCGAGCCTTCATAGACATCGGGTACCCACATGTGGAATGGCACTGCCGCGACTTTGAAGACGAATCCGATGAGAAGCAATCCGCAGCCGAGCAAAAACGTTGGGTTGCTCATCAACATGCTCGCCCTCGCAACGATCGAGGCAATTCTCGTGGTTCCACTTGAGCCGTACATCAATGCAATTCCATAGAGAAGAAATCCCGTTGCGAACGCGCCGAGCAGAAAATACTTCAACGCCGCTTCGTTGCTCGTCAACCGTCGGCGCGCAAAGCCAGCCAAGATGTAGAACGAGATGGACATGATTTCGAGTCCGAGGAAGAGAATCACCAGGTCCGCGGCCGCTGCCATCAACATCATCCCGACGACTGCAAAAAGAAGAATCGCATAATACTCGCCGTGCTCAATGCCTTCCTTCTTGATGTACGATTTCGAGAGCATCACAGTGAGAAGTCCCGCCGCGCAAAAAATGGCCGAAAAGAAAGCTGAGTAGGCGCCCGTCGTAACCATCCCGGAGAATGCTGTGCCGCTTGTACCGATTTGATTGAGCGACACGGCAAGCCCCGCCGCCAAACCGACGATGGAAATCCAGCAGTTGAGATTTTCTGTCTTGTCATTCAGCGCTTCCACTGTGAGAACGATGAGTCCGAACAATGAGACGAGTGAAGCAGGTCCGAGTGCGAGTGTATCTTGCCAGAGTGTTGAAAGGTGCATCGGCGAATAGTGATTTGAATAATCAGTTATGGAATGAAAGAAATTTAGGGAAAGTTGGAGACAGAAACAAAGACTCGCCTCCCCATGAAATCCGTCTTAAGGCGTATAGATACGGATTGTTCTTTTGGAAGAATTGCGACCACAAAAAAAAATTCTTTCTTGTAATTTATTTGTCAATTGCGTATAGTGTATTCAGTTCCTGGGGTTTGCAGGATGCGCTCTGAGGTTCTACAAATGGACGATTCGTCTAATCCAACCTACGGACTGAATCCCACAATGCGTGATCGAACGGTCTGTTGTTCAGTTCAAGGGACACAGGGCGGTTCTTCATATCTTATCTAATTCACCGTTATGTTCAACACATTCAAAGGATTCACAATTATGGTTAACTTTTTCTCCACACGCACGGTGTCTATTTTAGCCACCGCGGGAGCTATCTTCATTGGCTGTGGGAGTGACAAAGTGACGAGAGAGGAATACTCGCGCGTCCAACGCGAGCTTGACGCCAAGAAAACGGAGATGGCAAATGTTGAAAAGGCTGCAAAAGAAAAAGAAGCAAAATTGCAGTCTGAAATAACAAAGAAGGCACAAGAGCTTGCCGATGCGGAAGCGCGAGCAAAGACTTCTGGACAAACGCAAACAACTCCCGTTGGAGGGGGCATGCCCGATGCAAAGCCGGGTGAATGCTTCGCAGAAGTCAATCTTTCTCCTGTTTACAAAACCGAGACCGAGCAAGTCGTGAAGCGCGAGGCATCCGAAAAACTTACCGTTGTCCCGGCGAAGTACGAGTGGACAACCGAGAAGGTGCTGGTACGAGAAGCATCGAAGCGCCTTGTTGTCGTTCCTGCAACATACGACTACTCAACCGACCATGTCGAAATCCAGCCCGCCAGCAAAAAGACGCGCGTGGTCCCCGCAACGTATGAAACAGTCACCGAAAAGGTCGAAGCAACTCCAGCTCACAATGTCTGGAAACGCGGACGCGGTTTGGTCGAGAAACACGACCAAAAGTCAGGTGAAATCATGTGCCTTGTGGAGGTTCCTGCGACCTACAGGACAATCACGAAGCGCGTTGTAAAGACTGCCGCTGAAACAAGAGAGATCGAGATTCCTGCGGTGAGCAAAGCCGTCCGCAAGCGTGTCGAAAAGACGCCACCCACAACCCGCGAAATTGAAATCCCGGCAGAGTACAAGACAATGCGCATCCGCAAGCAGGTCGAAGAAGCGAGAGAGGAGCGTACTCCGATTGAAGCCGAGTATCAGACAGTCACCAAGAAGGTGCTCGTCTCAGAAGGGACAGCAGCATGGAAACGAGTTCTCTGCATTACAAACTCAAATCAAAACACGATTACTGAGATCCAGCGTGCGTTGAAAGCCGCAGGGCACAACCCCGGAAAGATTGACGGAGCGCTCGGATCGAGCACGTTGAATGCTGTGATCAGCTACCAAAAGGAGAAAGGACTCCCTACTGGCGCGCTGACACTTGAGACAATCGAGTCTCTTGGTTTGACCATTCAGAACTAAGCGATCGTCCTTTGGATTTGCACAGCGGCACTTGCCTTCACGGGCAAGTGCCGTTTTTGTTTTCGGCTTCGCGGAACCAACTGAGTAAGAGATGTTACGCAAGGAGAAAAGATTCGCCACAAAGGCTCTAAGAACACTAAGGTTTCACCAAGTCCGAAGGACTCCTTCGGAGAAAAACATAAACTTAGTGAAGCCTTTGTGTCTTCGTGCCTTGGTGGCAAAGCTTTTTCTCGAGGTCATGCGTAACATCAGTGAGTAACGCCTCTCTCAGAAAAATCCCAGGAAAAGCCTCTCCATGTAACGAGTCCCCCCTCCCACATCCGCCGTTGCTTTCGACTCTTTAGGAAAAAAACAACCACCAAATCACGGCAAAGATCGGCAGCAGTACCGGGATGCTGTACTTCGCGATGTATCCGAAGAAGGATGGACACTCGACCCCGCTCTGCTCTGCAATTGACTACACCATGAAGTTCGGTCCGTTGCCGATGTACGTCATTGCGCCGAAGAACACCGCCGCGATGGAGATCGCTTGGATGTAAATGTTGTGATTGCCGATGAGATATGAAACGTTGATGTCATCAACATGAAGGTTGCCGCTTGCAACAAGGTCGGAGTGATATTTCACCAGCGTTGCAATCGTATTTTTGATTTCATCGCCGTGCGGTCCGATAAGCGTTGTCAAGTCCGCTCCTTTCGTTTGAACGAAATGCAGAACCTGTTTCACTATCTCCTCATTCACAAACAGACCGAAAGCCGCGCTGAGGAAATTCAAATATGTCGGCGCGTTGTCGAGCACTGACGAAAGCGCACCCGTTGCCCAATAAAATTGCCCGGGCGATTCGATGCCGATTGATCGAGCGTTCGCCTCAAGCCAATCGAGCGCAGGAACCATTGTCGCGAAAATACCGAGGAAGAGAATGGCAACTTCCTTGATGGGCAGAAAGTTGAAGTCGTTCTTGCGATGGATTACTTTGCTGGTGGTTTTGTACGAACCGAACGCCGCAAGGAGCATCAACGCTTCGCGCACGGCCGGCGGATCGGTAATGAACACGGCAACGAGAATCATCACGAGGAAGAAGACATTCTGCGCTCCGCTTACCTCCCCTTCTTCGTGGAGTTGTTCCGCAAGGTGTTCGATTCTGTCGGGAAGTTTCTTGAAACTGAGATAATCCATCATGAAGAAAATCGCGAGCACCGCAACCATCCCAATCGCCCACTTGTACCACAGATGCTCGGCGACCCAGAAGAACGGGATGCCTTTGAGATAACCGAGGAACAACGGCGGGTCGCCGATGGGCGTGAGCGCACCACCCATGTTGCTGACGATGAAAATAAAAAAGACGATATGGAACGGCTTGATGCGATACCTGTTGACGCGAATAAACGGGCGGATCAAAATCATCGAAGCGCCCGTCGTGCCGATCAAATTCGAAACCACCCCGCCGATTGCCAACAGGAACACATTCCGCAGCGGCGTGGACTTTCCCTTGATGCGAATGTGAATGCCGCCGGCAACCACGAAGAGCGAACCGATAAGACAAATGAAGCTGAAATACTCCATCCCCGTGTGTACCATGCGCGTCGCGTTTTGCAAACCGAAAACATAATAGCCGACGACGATAAGCCCGAGAGCGATCGAGACGAATGGATAGTTCTTCTCCCACCAATGTTTGTTGATGAACGGCATCACCGCAATCGAAAGTAAAAGGAGGAGGAACGGAACAATCATCAACGGGTTGACTGCAACAGAGTGAGTGGTTTCGTCAGCGAGAGCGAGCGAAGGAACGCACGAAAACAAAGCGAAAACAATTCGAACGAACATTTTCATGGTAGCGTGTGTGAGTCGTTAAGTCCGAAGGACTCTCGACGAGTCGAGTCTTCGACCTTCGGAGATAGGAATTTGTCGGCGGGTCTTGAGCGCCGAAATAAAATACTTACTCAGCAGTTCAGTAGCAACCATTCTCGTCATGGTGAGGTTGATTGGCGCGGCTTTCGCCGTGCATAATCATGCGAATGACGTGATAAGAGCTGCGCCAAACCGCGTCATCCGGAGAATTAAATCACCTCGGCTGTTGCCACAAAGCAGAACCATCTGCGCGCTCTACGAGCCATCTACGATCCGTTGGGTTGCCAGTTGCCTCATAATAAAATGTAACTATGGTGTTGTGCTCTCCTGGTGAGGAGTTCCTGCCAATATACGAGACTGCTGTTGTGCTGTAGTGCGCGATTGAGACAGGATGCACTTGATGGAACTTTGAATCTGATGCTGTAATTCAAAAGGACACAGAGACGCGCGGAGCGCCTTCAAGTTTTGCTTGACCTCGTCGCTCACGTGCTGGGAGTCGAGCACACGCCGATAGGGAGTTGTCGGCGCATCATGGCGCTTGATGGTTTTAGATCCCTCTCGACGTTTCTCGATGAGCTTCACCGACGGGAGAAAGAAATTGAAGAACAATCTCCATGGACCCATGAAGAGCGTATTGCGTTGGGCCACCATGCTGACGTCGTCAAAGCGCTCGTAACCGAGATACTGTCGGATATGAGTCCAGTTCTTCTCCTCGATGTGTGCGTTATCGTTTTTCTGATACTCGCGCGAACGTGTGTACTGAATCGGTCGTGGTCGTTCCGTCAAGTGTTTCATCAGGTGCCAATTTAAGAACTCCGAGCCGTTGTCGCAATCAAAACCCAACACGGGGAATGGCAACGCATCTTCGATGCTCTTCACAGCGTTGAGCACGCCCTGTTCACCTTTTCCCCATACAGCGCGTTGCTCTGTCCAGCACGTGGCAATATCGACGGTATTAACCGTAAAAACGAACATGCCAGCCATTGATGTCCCACAGTGTGCGACGGTGTCTGCTTCGAGAAAACCAGGTTTTGTCTGGTCCCACTGACTTGTGCTGATGGGTATATGTTTCTTCAGTAATGATCCCGGCTTGGTCGTGGCAAGGCCGAGCTTCGTGCCTGTTGCTCGTTCAGAGCAAAGCAAACGGTCAATGGTGGCCGCAGAGATGCTCGTCAGAAGTCGGCGTATGTGCGACGAGAGTTGGATGTCATGATACTGTTCATAGGCAGGGAGCCAGTCAGCGATCATTGCTTTGAGGCGTTTACCGCACGCAAGATTGCTCGCACGCCAGAGGACCTTGATAAAGCGGACAAGCGCTTCATCGCGGTACTTTGGCTTCGCTCCTGAGCGGTGTCTTCGACTCGAAGTCGACATGGACTCAGGAGCGTTGAGCAAACGAATCGCATACTTCCGGTTGTAGCAACACACCTGGCAGAACTCATCCAGAATCAGGTGCTTGTGTCTCTTGCTTGCCGTGGCGTACCGCTGACGAATAATGGCAAGGTATTCTCGTCTGGCTTTCCCGCTCATAATCGTGTGTCCTTTCTGTTTGG
>JANNUB010000343.1:0-6785 GCA_031394795.1 Ignavibacteriota bacterium
CAACACAAGGAGCCAGCGATGAGTAACGGAAGAACAAACTCAGCCCAAACCGAACCGGTGGAGTACGGACGGTTTGAGTTGAAAAGATCATATCAGAGAAATTATTTCCGAGGGCTGATCATTGCCGTCGGGGTGTTCGCGGTGACGTTCGGATCGTACTACGCCGCAGAATATTTCGGCGCGGATGACGATGCCATTCCGATGGTAAGTATGAGAATCATCAAATACAGCGACCTCGGTCCGCCGCCGTCTATTTCTGCCGTGCCGCCGCCGCCGTCGGTGAACGTAAGCGCAAGTGTGAAACCGACGGTCGGCGTTCCTGTTCCCGTGCCCGACGCGGAAGTGAGCCCTGAACAGACACTCGCGACGCAGGCGGAGTTGAGCGCGCAGCCAACGCCGGCGATGGAACAAGGAACCGGTGAAGGAGGCGTACAAATCCAACAGGACATCGTGATTGAGGATGAGCCGGGCATGGATGCATTTATTCCTGTGGAGAAGCAACCCCAGCTTGTGAAGCGCGTGATTCCGAAATATCCCGAAATGGCGGTGCGCGCAGGACTTGAAGGAACCGTGTGGGTAAAAATTCTGGTGGACAAAGACGGACTACCCAAAAAAGCTGTTGTTATCAAATCGACCGCTGAGTTGTTCAATGATGAAGCAATTAAGGCGGCGATGCAATTTGTGTTCACACCTGCGGTGATGAACAACGGTCCGGTGAAAGTATGGGTTTCGATTCCGTTCAAATTCCAATTGAAAAACGCGGAACCAAGCTGAAGAGTTGACCGTCACGGCAGACGGACTGCACATGAATTACTTGTGAGGTGGAGTCCATCTTCAAGGAGAACTTCTATGCCGACACAAGAAGAATATTGGCAAGCGCTGCAAGCAAAGATATGTGTGAAGTGTCTCGAAGGCGACGGGCAAGGCAACTGCCGCATTGCGCACGACGGCTTCTGCGCGATGAAAATGCACTTTCCGCAAATCCTTGAAGTCGTCAATTCCGTGTACAGCCATTCTATTCTACCCTACGAAGAGGAACTTCGCAGAAAAGTCTGCTTCCACTGCAAGAACCAAACGAGCGATGGACGATGCTCTCTGCGCGATCACGTCGAGTGCTCACTCGATCGCTACTTCCCGCTGATCGTCGAAGTCATCGAAGAAACGCAGATGCGTGCGCGTCTCGCCGCAGCAAGCAAATGGGATTCATGATGGACTCGTTCATTGTCTCGCTGTTCGTTTTGAGTTTTATCATCAACTTCCTTGCGTTCACATTCGTTCTGCCTGCCATTATCGAAACGTACAAACGCTACAGCCGCGGCAAGCTCGTTGTGTGTCCGGAGAAAAAGCAGGAAGCAACGATTGCCTTCTCTGCGAAAATCGCTGCCGCATCTTCAATTCTCCTTCCGAATGAAATCCGCATTGTGAAAGCATGCTCACTGTGGGGTGAGGGCTTGCATTGCACGCGGGCGTGCGCGGTGCAAGTGCGGTAAGTTTTTTCACTCCTGCAAATCCATTCCCACGAATCGGAATTCCAACCACTTTTGAGATGCCGACATCGCAAAACCTGTTGAATCCCGCCTGCTTTCGACAATAACCTCCTCGGTTTCGTGGCACACGTGTTGACCTCTTGATGGTGTGTTCACATGAGGAGGTTTCATGACTGTTCTTGGATTTTGGGTTACGGTTGTTGCGTTGGTTGCTTCCCTTTTTGCGACTCTCAACTACTATCGCAACGCAACGCGCCGCCGCTATGTTTTGTATCCTGCTCGCTTGTGGCTGAAAGTCAGCGCGGCGAGCATTTTCATTGCATCACTTCTTCTTCTCACACTTATCCTTCGGCACGATTTTTCCAACGGCTACGTTTACAGCTACAGCGACAAATCGCTTCCGTTTCATTTTTTGCTTTCTACTTTTTACGCGGGACAAGAAGGAAGTTTTCTGTTCTGGACGCTCTGCTCGTCCATCATCGCGCTGATGCTGATGACGTACACGTCGAAGCGAAAGCTCGAGCCGTTCGTGATGGGTGCGTACATGGCGGTGCAGTCGCTACTGCTTCTCCTCTTGCTTGCGAAGTCGCCGTTCCGATATGTGTGGGAAATGATTCCGAATTTTCCCGCAAACGAAATCCCCGCAGATGGCAGGGGCTTGAACCCGTTGCTGCAAAATTTTTGGATGGTGATTCATCCGCCGGTGTTGTTCATCGGGTTCGCGGCGATGGCGGCGCCGTTCAGTTTCGCGGTCGCGGGTTTGTGGAAACGCGAATATCAGCAGTGGGTTGCACGCGCGTTCCCATGGATTCTCTTCGCGAATCTTTCGCTCGGCATGGGACTGATGCTTGGCGCGTACTGGGCGTACGGCGTACTCGGCTGGGGCGGTTACTGGGGATGGGACCCTGTGGAAAATTCTTCGCTTGTTCCTTGGATAACAAGCGTCGCGCTCATTCACACAATGCTCGCGCAGAAGCGCTCAGGGAAATTTGTCCGGACGAATTTTGCTCTCGCCATCGTCTCGTTCTTCCTCGTCGTGTACAGCACGTTTCTCACGCGCAGCGGCATCCTCGGCGACTCGTCGGTTCACTCGTTCACCGATCCGGGAGCGACTGTGCATTCGCTGCTCGTCGGATTTCTTGCGTTCATCCTTGTGATGGGATTTGGATTCATGTTTACAAGAAGAAAAGAACTGAAAGCGCATGCGGGTGAAGCGGCATTCATTAGTAGAGAGTCGGCTCTTGGTGCTGGCGCAATTGTTCTGCTTCTCAGCGCTGCGGTGATTCTCTTCGGCACAAGTTTGCCGATTGTTTCAAAGACAACAGTCGAGCCGACGTTCTACGACCAAACGAATCTCCCGATTGGGATCGCGATTGGCGCACTCATCGGCCTCAGTCTCTTCGTGCAATGGGGAGCTGATGATTTCAAATCAACGTTGAAGCGTTCGTTGAAATCTCTCATGGCAGCAGTCATCATAACTGCAATGCTTTACTTTGTTGGAGTGAAAGGTGCAATGATGATTGGCTTCGTTCTCACGTCAGCGTTTGCGTTCTTCGTCAATCTTGAAATGGGATTACGAGCAGCAAAAGGCGATTTCAAGTCGCTCGGTCGCAGACTCGACTCGTTGAGCGGAAAGTTTGCGCATCTTGGGTTAGCGATCATGTTTTTAGGAATCATCGCAACAGGAAAATACAGCAGCACGAAGCATCTTTCTCTCGCACTCAACACGCCGCAGGAAGCGCTCGGCTACACACTCACCTACACCGGCTATCAGCCGACGAACGACGGAAAGTTCGCATTCAATGTTGCCGTAGAAAAAGACGGAAAGAAGTTTCAGCTTGCCCCGGTCATGTTCGAGGCGGGAGAGCAAGGCATCATGCGCAATCCCGATATCGCATCGTTCCTTACAAGAGATGTGTATCTCTCGCCCGTCTCGCTCGACCAGCCTGATGCCCACGCCGAGAACGATGGACACAATCACGGTCGCAGACTCGACTCGTTGAGCGGCGAAACCTACACAATTCCGAAAGGCGAGACTGTTTCGCTCGGTGGCGTGAAGGCAACGTTCGTGAAATTCGACATGAATGCACACGCCTCCGTAATGAGTCCTTCGGACGCCGATGCAATGGCAAATGAAGGAATGGCAATCGGATCGGTGCTTGAGCTGAACGACGGGAAAACACGCGAAACAATTACTCCCGTTGCGCACTACGGCGCGAACGGCGAGCCGACCTACACGCCATCGCATTCCAAACTCGTTGACGGACACATTCAATTGGTGGCGATGAATGTCGGCATGGGAAAAGAGAACCCATCAACGATTACTGTCAAAGTAGAACGAGCAAACGCTTCAGCGCCCGCGCCCGAAACGCTTGTGGTCGAAGCAAGCATCAAGCCTTACATCAATTTACTTTGGGGTGGAACAGTCATCATGTTTGCAGGATTCATTCTCGCAACGTTCAAACGCGCTAAGTTTATCGAGGAGGCATGACATGTTTATGGAAGAAGTACAGTCCGACGAAACAAAGAAACTCCCGACCAACGTCTCGGGCAAATACTACACAACGGAAGAATGCGACGGCTGCGCATACTGCGCCGCTGTTGCGCCGGATAATTTCGAGTTCGACAAACCGACAAACACGTATTTCGTGGGGAAGCAGCCGGTGGATTCGGAAGAAGAAGACCTCGTGCGTGATGCAATGGAGGATTGTCCGGTAGACGCGATCCGGAAGATCGAAGCAGAAACGAATCAACCGACGGCATAGAGGTGATCATGGGAATCGTGGAAGTTGATGCGGAGAGCGAAGCGTTGTGTGGTTTCGACCCGCTGACGACGCCGTATGAAGTGGAGAAGCTCGTCTTTCCAGTTGACGGCACATGGGAGGAACAGTTCACTCATTTGTTGCGATACGTCGTGCTTGCGCCGTCGAGCCACAACACGCAGCCTTGGAAGTTTCAGTTGTTCGAACAGTGCATCGCGGTCTTAGCCGATTACTCGCGCCGCTTGCCGGTGACCGATCCGAACAATCGCGAAATGTTGATGGGGGTCGGCGCGGCAATTATGAATTTACGCGTTGCCGCGATGCACTTCGGATTTGCGTGCGACGTACATTACAACCACGGCGGCAGCAGTGATATGCCGATTGCATTTGCAGGGTTGACCCCGACAATGCCGCGGACGAAGACGGATGAATTGATGGAGAAGCTTTTCTTCTCGATCTCCAAGCGGCATACGAACCGTCGCCCGTTTTTGGCGGCGCGGGTCCCGGATTCCATCGTTGCGCGTTTAAGCAGTCTTGCGCAAGGCAGTGATGCGGATTTGCTTATCTCGGTGGACCCGAGGAAGAATATGCAGGTTGCGCATCTCGTTGCAACGGCAGAGCGAATACAACAATCGGATCCGGAATACAGAAAAGAACTTGCCGAGTGGCTGCGCCCGAACAAAACACAAAAGCCCGACGGCATGACCGGCGCCGCGTTCGGCATCAATGATATCGGCTCGGCGGTCGCGCCCTGGGCGATGAAGACGATGGACTTCGGCGGGTTTCGCGCACGACATGATGAACGGCTTTGCATCGAGGCGCCCGCGCTTCTCGCGTTGTACGGCGAGGACTCCGTGCCCGTCTGGCTTGCAGTGGGTGAAGTGCTCGAAGACATTTTGCTGACTTTGACGCGTGACGGATTGCAGTTCAGTTTTTTCAACATGCCGATAGAGCTTCCGGAAGCCCGGTTGGAATTGCGGCGGATACTCGGCATCGATGCGTTTCCGCAGTTGTTGCTGCGGATTGGATATTCACTGGAGAAACCCGTCCAGTCGCCGCGGCGGTCGGTGGAGGAGTGCTTAGTTCGCACTTCCTGAAAAGGACGATAATGAAAAAAATAGACTTGAGAAAAGAGTTGAAGCATCTCTATCAACCTTCTGCAAAAGAGGTGTCGTTCGTTCGCGTGCCGAAGTTCAACTTCTTGATGATTGACGGCGAAGGAGACCCGAACAACAACAAGAATTTTCAGGACGCAATTCAAGCGCTCTACTCAATGTCGTACAAGATGAAGTTCATGTATCGCAAAGAGAAGAACATTGATTATCCCGTGATGGCGCTTGAAGGATTCTGGTGGATGAAAGAAGGAGTCGAGTTTGATTGGAATGCGAAGAAGGAAGATTGGCGCTGGACGCTGATGATTATGCAGCCGAAGTATGTAACGAAGGCTCTGGTAAAGAAAGCAAAGATGACCGTCACCTCGAAAGCCTCGCGCGGAGAGGTGACGGTCATCTCGGCACTCGAAAAACTCCGCTTCGAAAGTTTGAACGAAGGCGTGTCCGCCCAAATAATGCACATCGGTCCGTTTTCAATGGAGCGACCGACGATTGAAAGGCTTCATGCAGGTCTGCGTGAGCAAGGGCATGAAATTTCCGACAAGCATCATGAGATTTATCTGAGCGACTTCCGACGCGTGAAGCCGGAGAAGATGAAGACGGTGATACGGTATGCGGTGAAGAAATCATGAATTGGGAATTTTGAACTGTGAACTGATAATGAGAATCGAAAGGTGACGACAATGAAAAAAGAAATTGAATCAGAAGAACAACACAATGGCTATTCCACCGAAGCCCATCTTATCTACGGCAAAGCGCAAGACCCGAAGTGGGACTACAGTCATCATTTGCTGCCGCCGATTTCCTCGTCGGCAACGTACAGGTTAGACTCCGCAGCGCGAGGCGCGCAAGGGTTCGCGGAGTTTGCGCATTCGAGCGATGAGCTTACGGTAAAAAGTAAAGCGCCCATTTATGTCTATGACCGTCTCGGTGAGCCGAACAAAGACATGCTCGAAGAAAATCTCGCGTACGCCGAAGGCGGCGATATCGCCGTAACGTTCGCGAGCGGCATGGCGGCAATCTCCGGCGTGTTCGGAATGCTGACCGGAAGCGGCAGCGAAATTATCGCGCACAAAATGTTGTACGGCTGCACTTACTCGCTGATGACGAATTGGTATCCGCGCCTGAAAATCTCGACGAGGTTTGTTGACATGACGGATCCGAAAATCATTCTTCGGCATGTCACGAAGAACACGCGAGTCGTGTACATGGAATCGCCCATCAACCCGACGTTGCGGCTCATTGATTTGAAAGCCGTCGCTGACATCGTACGCGAGTTGAACAAACGCCGCCCCATCGAAGAAAAAATCTGGACGGTTGTTGACAGCACATTCGCAACGCCGTTCTGCCAGCGCCCGATTTCACTCGGCGTGGATTTCGTCGTACACTCGCTGACCAAAGCCATCGGCGGCTTCGGCACCGAC
>JANNUB010000344.1:0-2768 GCA_031394795.1 Ignavibacteriota bacterium
GATCCACCCGTCACGGTGGAGCCACCTGTCGCGGGTGACCCACCCATGGTGGGCTTACCGCCTGTGGAACTACCCCCGGTCGCGGAACTGCCGCCCGTTGCGGATATACCACCCGTGGCCGACGTGCCGCCCGTCGCGGAAGATCCGGCGTTACCCCCCGTCGAGGAAGTCCCGCCCGTCGCGACTGACCCGCCCGTAGCGTCGCTCGATCCACCACTGCCGGGCGAGGGGGACACCGATGCCTTCGCGCACGAGGCGACCACCGCGATCATCGAAATCATCAAAACCGAAAAGGAGTGTTTCATGGCGATACCTATTTTTATCAGTTCTCGGTGAGTCACGGGCGACGGAAACCAAACCCACTAACTTTGCCAATCCCTTGCCAAAGCACGGTACCGTTTTCCCGAATCAGGCGTCTAACCTCATCGATTTCTATTCAGGTACATCCCCAAAGGGCGGCCGTTGTACGGCGGCTGGTTTCCAATCGGCACCAGGATGCTACGTCGCTCTTCCGCCACGTCGAAAAATTCGAAGACCAGGTTTCCACTATTGGTAACGGCGCCCCGGACACACTCATCCTCCTCGCACACCGAAATCCACCGGGCGAGATCCTCGGTAAGCCCACGACCGCGATCGTCCAAGAAGAACACATTCCCTTGGACAGTAATTTTTCCCGCCAAGCGATCCACTAGGGGAATGGAAACACCGTTTTGCAAGGCCAAGCGCGACTCGGCCAACGTGGGCCACGACCCTTGGTAAGTCCCCCGCATGGGCCCAAAGAGAAAGGTGTGGAAGCGAACCGCGGCGTTGTGGGGCGCCGTCACTAGCCATTCCCCGCCCACGACCATGCAGCCACCGGACTCATGGCGAACGCGCGTATCCGGGTCGACCCCCAATCCAATCGGATGTCCCGGGTATCCCATAAAACGCAGCGTTGCCGAGCCAAGCCAATAGGTCGCGCTTCCCCAACTAAAAGCGAACACGCTGGGTAACACCAACACAGCCAACAGGTTCCACGCCCAACGCAAGCGGGAACAAGCCAGGATACCCGCGCCGATCACCAAGGCTGGCAGCACCACGATCAGCCCAAGGCCACAGTATACGGCGAGGACCAACGCGATCGCCAGGTTGACGCCGAACCGAAGGGCAAACTGGCTTGCGCTGGGCTTATGGGGCGAAAGGAAAACCGTCATGAAGTTCGGCAATGCAAGCTGTGCGCCCGCACGAGGCTGGCGCTAGTTGGCGGGCGTCGAACGATTTGCTGACATCACCTTTCAACTTGCGACCCATCGTCACCGGACAGGAAGGTTCGGAGGCCAAATTGGCAAAATCAGAAAACCCGCTGCGGTCAGTGACCACACCCACTGTAGGTACACCGGCCGCTACAACAAGAGCCATCATCCGGAAGAAAGTCCGAGCAATAGGTTCCGTTAGGTGCGTAGGGGTTCGAGCAATCGACTGTACCGGGATCACACGTTCCGGCGACATAGCATTCGCCTGCCGGGTTGCAGACCTTCGCGGTACCCGGCCGGCAACTACCGGCCTGGCAAGCATCACCCGTGGTGCATCGGTTTCCGTCTTCGCATCCCAGACCGTTGTCCTTGATGGGGTTTGAGCAAACGCCGGTGCCAGTGTCACACACCCCCACCACATGGCATTGATCTAGGGCCGTACACGTGACCGGGCTGCCTACGCATCTTCCCGATTGGCAGGCATCGGTTCGCGTACAGGCATTTCCGTCGGAACAGGTCGCGCCCTCGGCCTTGGCGGGACTGGTGCAAACCCCCGTGCCGGTGTTGCAGGTGCCGACGTCATGGCATTGATCCAGCGCCGTGCACGTCACCGGGTTCGCGCCCGCGCAGCTTCCGCCCTGGCAGGTATCGGTCTGCATGCAGGCGTTGCCATCGTTGCACCCGCTGCCGTTCGCCTTCGCCGGGTTCGAACAAAGGCCCGTGCCGGCGTTGCACACCCCCACGGCGTGACACTGGTCCAAGGCCGAGCAGGATTTCGGCGCGCCGCCATTGCAAACTCCGGCGTGGCAGGCCTCACCCAAAGTACAGGGATTACCATCCGTGCAGGCCACGCCATCGGATTGGTTGGGATTGGAACAATTCCCCGTGGCCGGATCGCAGGTGCCCGCCACGTGGCACTGATCGGAGGCCGCGCAAGTCTTCGCGGTTCCCGGGGAACACATGCCAGCCTGGCACTTATCGCCCGCGGTGCAGGCGTTGGCGTCATCGCACACGGTCCCGTCGGGCTTGGCGCCGTTGTCCATGCAGACACTGCTACCACCAGCGCAGGTAAGCACGCCCGACCGGCAGGGGTTCCTGGGCAAGGGGCAACTGCCGCCAGCGACGCAAGTGGTGCAGATGCCTTTGGAGCATACATTGCCGCCCGCGCAGACCGTGCCATCCTCGGCGTTGCCGCTATCTACACAGGTTCGGATTCCCGTGGAACAGGACCACGTGCCCTTATGGCAGCTAGCCGAGACGGGGCAACTATCCCCGGCTACACATTGGACACACTGGCCCGCCTGGCACACCATGCCCGTTCCGCAGATCGTGCCGTTGGCCGCGGAGGCGCAGATGCCGGGCGGGGCATCGATCGACTGGGCTTGGTCAAGAGTCGGCGCCACATAAGGACCCCGACCGAGGAAAATGTTTAAGGGTAAGGTCTGGTAAAGTTGAAATGGCATCCGGGCTAGGCTAATTGGATTGGGTCAGCCTTGGGAATGCTTGGCAAAGTCGGATTGGTGGGGATTAACGGCC
>JANNUB010000375.1:0-4488 GCA_031394795.1 Ignavibacteriota bacterium
GTTGCGCTCAACCGCACAGCCTGAACAAACTGGCGTTGCGCGATGGCGAGTCGTAAAATCTGTCCACCATCGAACGTATGCTCGCCTTCAACAAAAAGCTCCCGGTACGGCGAGAGGGCATGTGATGTGGAGGGCAAGAAACTCGACCGGCTGAGTTGAACGAAATCAAACGATGCGGGCTGATACAAAAATTCCTCGTGGTCACTGGAAAGACTCGCGTTGAATGTCAACGTCGTGTTTTTTGTGGGTGTGAAGAAGACATTCACTTGAACACCGACCTCATCGTTGAAGTCCACCTGGTGCAAGGCTCTTGTCAGAAATGTCGATGAATGTTCCCGCTGCACAATAGGTGGATTCTGAAATGGAAGCATCTTCGTCGGGCGTGTTGCATCGAAACGCGTAAACGGATCTCGAATATCGAACTGGTAGTTCTTGTAGTCTATCACTATTCCAAATCCTGCGCCGGCATAGGAAGCCGAGCCGTATATTCCTGTGCCTGCTGAAGTTTGTGCTTGCGTCGGAACATTTGTCCATTTTCTGGACCAGCCAAGAAACGCGTCAAACTCTTCACTCTGAATTGCTGCGTACACTTCAGGAATCTCCGCATGAATCAGCTGCGCAATCCGAGGCTGAGGAATTGCTCCTTCAGTCGAGAGAAAACTTGCGCCAAGTGTAAGCCAATCCCAAGGCCGCCCCTCAACATTCGCCCCGCGGATGTCATAATTCTCCGTTCTCGCAACCACAATCGAATCCCAGAACTCGACAGCGCCTGCAACGACAGTAGCGCGAAATCGCGGCGTTTCCCAAATTGCTCTCACCCCATCAAGCCACGTGTCGTACGCGAGACCTCGATCTTCAAAAAGATTCAAGGCAAGCCCGCGGCCGAAAAGCTGCGACGCGTTGCCGGCGCGCAGCATGACACCCTCCTTTTCAAACTCGACCCATCGTCGTCGAATTCCTTTGAAGCGAGGTCCCACTTCCGGCGGTTGATCGTAGAGCAATCGTACGCCGACAGTGAAGTCGTGCGGAAAACCAATCCGTACGTCAGTAAGATTTTCAATGTATTCAAAGTTCGTAGTCCACTCGCCTGTGCCCGACCGTCCATTGCCGTACCGTAAAATGTTGAGAACCGAAGGATTCAATTCCTGCGCGAACGCCGGCAAGAGAAGAACATCCGTCATCAAAAGAAAACAGCCAAGAAAACGGAGAGAGTGAAGTTTCATTCAGGCGACAGGCGCTCCAATACGTTGGCTTCGATTTTCTTTTCATCACCGGGGAGATACCCAACCGAAGTGGAGATGATCATGCCGCTTGTATCCACGAGAACGCTATACGGAATCGTCTGGCCATTAAACCGTTGAATGTGCTGACCATTGGGGGTCAAGCCCGACGGGGAATGTAAAACCCTGCGCCGCGACGTAGGAACGAACCTTCGCAAAACTTTTCGGGCTGTCTTGATTGATTGCCAGAACAGTGAATCCTCTTGACCCATACTTCTCATATAGAGATTGAAGTTGTTTCAACTCCAACTTGCAGGGGCTGCACCAAAGCGCCCAGAAGGTCACGAGTGTCGGTCCGTTCGAACGAAGTTCTTCGAGTGCGAGTTTCTTTCCCGCAAGTGTTTCAACAACTAGATTGGGAGCGCGCTGCGCGAGCACCGGGGCTGTCAGTAGTCCGATGAAAACCACGAGAGCATTGACACGCTGAAGCAACTTTTTTCTATTTGATAAAAAGGGTCTGAGGCAATTTTTGCTGTTCACGGAGTATCCTATTCTAAGTGTTTCCCGACTCCACAAGATAACAAAAAGCATCACGAGAGTATCACAAGAACGAACGGTGAGCATATGGGCGTGTGTTACAATTGCGGGTGGAGTAAGTGTTAATCTGGGACGTTCAATTGTCCGAAGGACTCCTTTCGGAGAACGTCCCTACTACAACGAGGAACAACAAGAAAAACCCCGTTCATCCCGACTTGTCGCGATGGACGGGGTTTTGCGTTAAGGATCAAAGAGAGATTCATTCTATGGAAAAAAAGAAGAGCAATAGCATCACGCGCCAAATCGCATCCTTGCAACTCAACCCTCCATTCTCTATATTTTTTGGGAGTCACATCGTTCGTCTCACATCGAAAGAGCATCAATGACCGTCACCGAAATTCAACCCCAGCGAATCCGTGCGCATGAACTCTACGGCGATTTCTGGTTCAACTCCGAACCGATTCCCATCACTGCGCAGCATGGACGCGTGATACTGCTTTTCTTTTGGGACTACACTTGCGCGCATTGCCTGCACTCGCTTCCGTATGTCGTTGAGTGGAGCAGAAAATATCGCGATCACGGCTTCTTGACGATCGGCGTCCACACACCGAAGTTCCCGTTCGGCAAAAATCCTCAATACATACAGAAAGCGATTGAGCGCGAGGGTATCACATTCCCTGTCGTTATGGATAATGAAGGGCTGATAGCTGCAAACTACAGCCAGCGTTCATGGCCCACAATGCAGATTGTTGACAAGCATGGCTTTCTGCGTTTTCAAAATAGCGGTGAAGGCAATTACCAGACGACGGAGCGCATCATCCAAGCGCTCCTCCACGACGCAGGCGCTGAAGATGACCTCCCCTACCTCATGAAACCTCTCCGGGACGAAGATGAAGCCGATGCGGTATGTTTTAAGGGGACGCCTGAGATTTTCGCCGGCTACCTGCGCGGCAGCATCGGCAACGTGGAGGGCTACAGCCCGGAATCTGTCGTGGACTACAACGATCCGGAATTGTATGTTGAAGACCGCATTTATGCAGTCGGCAGCTGGATGAATGGAAAAAACAGTTTGTGCTTTTCTGCGGGCGACAACGGAAGCGGGAAAATTGTGCTGAGCTATCATGCTCTTGCAGTGAACGCAGTGATTGAACCGAAATCAAAGCGCGCAGAAATCACCATCCTTCAAGACGACCAATACCTCACCACGGAAAACAAAGGAAGCGACGTTCTCATTGCGCATGACGGTAGAAGCCTCATCCTTCTTGATGAACCGAGAATGTATAATATTGTGAAGAATCCCCGCTACGGCGAGCATGTCTTGCAGCTCCGCTCCGGCAGCGACGGATTTGCACTCTACTCATTCACGTGTACTTCGAGCATCATTGCAGAGCTTATCTCGAACAATTGATCAGCGCTTCCCGTCCCGACCTGCCGGGACGAGGCGCGGCTCTTCTTTCCTTATCAATGAATTCTCCTTCGGTCGTTCCACCGGCATCAGCGGCTGCTCGCACTTTTGCCCTCATTGAATTTTCATGCCTTTGTACTTCATCCACATCAGCGATACGCACTTCGGTCCGACTAGAGACTTTGAACACTATGGCTCTAACGCTTACAACGTCGCAATCCGAATGGTGGACGCGATCAACTCTCTTCCCGTCGAGATTGACTTCGTGATTCATACCGGCGACGTGACGAACCATCCGGAAGATGCGTCGTACCAACTCGCGGCAGAAGTGTTCTCTCAACTGAAAGCGCCGATCTACTTCGTCACCGGAAATCACGACACATCGCTCGGTATCAACATGTTTTTGAAGATGGGAGCAAAAGCCGATTCCTCTTCTGACAAGAATCTCATTTCATATTCATTCGAGAAAAAGGGATACCGGTTCATCACGCTCGATTCTCGCGGACCCGATGAGATTGACCCGCGCGGCGTGTTGCCCGTTCATCAGTTTGATTTTCTCGAACGGGAGATTTCTAAGGATGATTTGCCGTTTGTCGTGTTCATACACTTTCTTCCATTCAAGGCGGACTCGATTTGGCTTGATGAGACGATGCTTCTCTTGAATGGCGAATTGCTTCATGAAAAACTTCTCGCAGTGCGAAGCAGAGTTCGCGGCGTCTTCTTTGGTCACGTTCATCGTGGGATGCAGATCATGAAGGATGGAATTCTGTATTCGAGCGTTGCGAGCACCATTGGACAACTGAATACTTTTCCCGGTGATGCGAAAGCGACAATTGATTTTCACCATCCGCCCTGTTTCAATTTCGTGACGTTGATTGACGGCAAGACAATCATCAAGGAACATTCGATTCCGAGATAAATCTCAAATGCCAAGTTCCAAGCTCCAAAGGAATTCCAAATTTCAAATCTCAAGAGTTGCCATCGAGAGATTGTTTCTTGGAATTTTGGTTTTTGGAATTTCTTTGTGATTTGGAGCTTGAATTTTGGAGCTTAGAAAGCCATGCTTCATCTCAACTACAAAACCTACGGTCACTCCGGTCACCCGCTCATTGTCCTGCACGGCTTGCTCGGCATGTTGGACAACTGGCAGACGCAGTCCAAGAAGTACGCGGATGTCGGCTTGAAAGTCTTCGCGGTTGATCAACGCAATCACGGCAAGTCGCCGCACAGCGATTCCTTCAACTATGCAGTGATGGCGCATGATGTCCGCGACTTCATGAAGCAGCATCACCTTGCATCGGCGCATGTGCTCGGCCATTCGATGGG
>JANNUB010000043.1:0-6575 GCA_031394795.1 Ignavibacteriota bacterium
CGAGAATCAAACGGAAAAAGCAACACACGCGAAGCCTCGTGCAGCGTCGCCGCCTCTCCGTGCGCATTATGTACTTGCCCATGTCACCCTCCTGGCGGCATGGGCATGCATTATGAACAATGCAAGTAAGGAGGGAAATTAGTCTTGCTTCTCGGCGGGAATGTTCTCCAAGAGTTGTGTTTGTACGTACTCCACCGTTTCCGCCAACGCCTCTCGGAATTTATCGAAGTCCTCTTTGTACAAGAAAATCTTGTGCTTTTCGTACTCGTCTTCGCCCACGCGTTTGCTTTCCGTGACCGTGATGTAGAAATCCTTTTCGGATTTCGTGGCCTTCACGTCGAAGAAATACGTTCGCTTTCCTGCCCGCACTCGTTTCGTGAAGATTTCGTCCTTGTAGCCGTTTGTCTCCACTGCAGCTCTCCTCATGATGATGGATGTTGTTGTCCGAAGGTCTACGACCTCGTAGAGGAGTCTCTACAAATCGTAGATCTTCGGAGATGGATTATCCCCGCCCAGTCCGTCTTGCGGCGAACCGCCTACTCCGGCGGGGAGGTGGTGATGAATCTTTGCTCCATCGGGATGTTACTTTCTCAAGACCGCAACTTTGCCCTTACCGACTTTCGTCTCTGAGAATGCGACAACGATGTACACCCCTGACGAGACTTCTTTGCCCTCATTGTCCTTCCCATCCCAGAATCCGATGCGTCCTCCCGGCGTCTGAAGCTCCCGGACGAGATGACCATCAATGGAAAGGATCTTGATTTTGGAATTCTCGACCAGTCCGTCAATCGTGAGCGGTACAGCGTTCGGAATGCGATAGGGATTGGGAGAAATCAACAGTTCGTCGAACGACTCTTTAGGCTGTGCAGCAGTCGTGGTCAGACTCGCAAGCCCGTTGGAGGTTCCGAAGTACACCGTGCCCGACTTTGCGTCAATCGCGATGTCCTTGATTTCGTCGCTGATAATTCGGCCGTTGGTGTTTTCGACATTGTATTGCGCAAGAGTTTGTGTTCCATCGCGCGAGAGAAGAATAGCTCCCAGGTTCGTTGCAACCCATTTCTGGTTCAACGGATCAACGGCGATGGCGTTGACAGAAACGCCGCTCAGCGGCTTGTAGCTTGCCACGCCGCCTTGTCGTGTCGGGTTGCTTGGGTCGAGAATGATCGCAATGCCGCTCTCCGTACCGATCCAGATATCATTGTCGCGATCAACAACGATGCACGTTACGTTGTCGTTGGGAAGTCCGTTCGCGGAAGTGAGAAAAAAATCGGCTACGCTATCCGTCGCAGAACCTCGATTGTTGAGGGATGCGAGGCCTCGCGCAGGGCTGATCGCTGCAATCCACAGATTGTCAAAAGCATCAACAGCGAGCGGTCGCGTGACATGTCTGTAATCATTGAAGATCTGTGCCGACCCTGCGACAAGTGCAGGCAATGTGTTCCAGGTGCCGTCAGCTTTTCGGACCGCAAGGCCGCGCGCATTATTGGGTTTCATAACGGCCATCCATGTGTTCCCGCGTCCATCACATACGGGTGCATTCACGACAAAGAAGTTTGCATTTTCGGGAGTAGGCGGGATACCGACATTTCTGCCAAAGATGTTCCCGGAATCAATCCTATCGCTGCCGCGCGGAACCCGCACAGCCCCCGCATGCTCGCCCCAAATCCCTGCCCACACGTCACCATTGCACGCCACGCTCACGCGCCAAATGTCGTCAACCGGCAAAGCGGAGTTTTGCCGTGAAAAGGATTTCCATGCCTTGCCGTCGAAGCGGTGGAATCCCTTTCCGTTTGGGGCGATGCCGGTGGCTCCCCACACGACGCCGTCCAGGTCCACCGCGATGCTAATGAACTGGTTCGAAGCGGGGCCGTTCGGGAAATGCGTCGTCCAAGCGCCGGCGGTGAGAGTCCGTATTCCTCCACTCGTCGAGCCGATAACGGGTGCGCCGGCGGCGCTTTGTGCTATCGTGTTCGCTCCGGCAGGAAGCGCGGGCTGAATTCTCTGAAACACATTCTGCGCGTTGAGTGAGTAAACAACTTGTCCGGCGTCAACAGCAACCAGAACGCTTCCGGATGCGGACAGTGCGACGATGTTCTTTCCCGCAAGGGAGTCGACCGCGGTCCACGTTGAACCGCTCAACACAAAAACACCACCGCTCGTCCCCGCATACAAACGGCCATTGAAGGTCACGAGACTCTTGGGTGCTGTCTGCCCGATTGCCTGCAAAGTCCATGCTTCCGGCGGCAAGAGGTTGGGATTGGAAAGGCTCGCACTGGCAATGGCGTTCGTAACTTGTCGATCCGAAACGGTTGCCCAAATCCGTCCACCGAAGATAGCCGCGGAAGTAATTGACACCCGCACATTTCCGGAAAGTTGTCCGAACTTCGAATAGGTATCCCCAAATTGAAACTGCCTATTGCGGAATACGCTCAGCCCAAATTCCGAGCAGATCAACATCGTATCGCCGGACACGAGAATGCTGTTGATGTTCTTGTTTGTGTGTGTCGTGGTTGTGATATCGGGGACGTAGCGCCACGTCTTGTTCCCGGGTGAGTAAACGTGGATCATTCCGCCGGATGTTCCTGTCCACACATCGCCATTCTTGTCCACAGCAACTGCCGTGAGATCCGTCGAGAGAAGCCCCTCGGCGCTCGTGAACATGGCAAAGATATCGCTTCCTTCCTGCCATGAAAAAAGACCGCCGCTTGTCGCAGCCCAGAATATATTGCCGTCGCGGGCGATAGCCCGAACGTCCTGCATCGAAGTGTAATTCTTCCAGGCACCTACTTGCGAAAATGCGTGAAGCGAACAGAACACTGCAAGCACAACTCCCCCAAGGGAATAAACGCCGACTGCCCGTTTCGTTGTCATACTGATTCCTCCTTATAAGAATTATTGGGTGAAGCAATAATTCTTACCAACGATTCTATCGTTTCTTTCCTTCCAAGAGTTGTTTGAATGTATTGACAAGTTCAATCGCCGTCAACGCTGCATCCCAACCTTTGTTGCCCGCTTTTGCGCCCGCGCGTTCCAGCGCCTGCTCGAGCGTATCGGTGGTGAGAACACCATATGCAACCGGAATTCCCGATCGCAGCGCGACCTCCCCGATGCCTTTTGTCGTCTCGGAGGCGACATAGTCGAAGTGGGGCGTTTCGCCTCGAATAACACAGCCGATGCAGATCACAGCGTCGTACTTTCCCGACTTCGTAAGCTGCATTGCGACTTGAGGAATCTCCATCGAGCCGGGGCAATAGACTGCGGTAATGTTTTTCTCGGACGCACCATGGCGGATCAAACAATCCGTCGCGCCATCAAGCAGGTGTTTTGTCACCAAACCATTGAATCTGCTGACAACGATTGCAAAGGAATGTCCTTCTGCAGAAAGCATTCCCTCAATGTGTTGAATCATGTTCGTGTTTGTGTTGGACAATCCAAGGTGAGCGTCACAATCGCCGGCGCATCACGTCAACTTCCTCACCCGAAATATAATACTTTCCGAGGACATCGGCATCATTTCTTTTGTTGCCGTGGAAGTCGGAACCGCCGCTCGCAAGTAAGAAGTATTCGTTCGCAATTCCGCGATAGTGCGATGTCCGCTCGGGAGAATGTGAGGGGTGGATAACTTCAATCCCGTCAATGCCTTGCTTGATAAGCTCCATCAGTGTGCCCTCTTCAAGATTATTGCCGGGGTGCGCAACAAATGAAAGTCCTCCGGCAGAGGCGATGAGTTCACTGGCTTCTCGCGGAGAGACCTGATACTTCTGTTCATATGCCGGTTTCCCAAATCCGATGTATTTGAAAAACGCCTCGTGGTAGGTCCCTGTGAGTCCTCCTTCGAGCAGAGCATTTGCGATATGCGGGCGTCCAACCGAACCGCCGTTTGCCTGGCCCATCACCGCCTCCATGGAAAGCGGCACCTTCAAGTCGTTGAGTTTTCCGACCATGCGTTCAGCCCTTCGCACCCGCTCGCTTCTGAAGAGAGTGAGATACTCGAGCAAACCTTTGTGGGCGTGGTCGAAAAAATATCCGAGTATATGAATATCGTACCCGTCCAGAGCAACGCTCAACTCCATTCCCGAAATGACTTCAATGCCAAACTCATCGGTGAGAGCAAGCGCTTCGTCAATTGCATTGACATTGTCGTGGTCGGTAATGCTGATGGTTGTCAAACCCGCGCGCTTGACCCGCCCCATCAGCTCACGAGTTGTCAGGACGCCGTCGGAGTGGGTGGTATGCATGTGAAGGTCTGCCTTGCCAGCCATGCATTACCGCCAATACCTGAGTGTGAAGAGGACAAAAGAACGGCTAAATGTACCGGGCTTTGAACTTCTCGTAATCGTTGATGATGAGTTTGCCACGTTCCAACTCCAAATGGCCTTCACGAATGTAGGCGTGAATCATGCGTGAGATTGTTTCGCGTGAGGTTCCCGCCATGTTGGCGAGGTCTTGTTGAAGTGGAAGCTCGTCTATTTCAACTCTGCCCTTGCGAATCTTGCCGATGTCGTCGGCAAGCTGGAGAATCACATTCGCGACTCTCCCCGATGCATCCTTTAATGAGAGGCTTTTGATTTGCGCATCCGCCTTGCGAAGACGCATCGTCAATTCTTTCAGCAGCGTAATTGCCACTGAGGGAAAATCGTGAAGCAATTTCAAGAAGTCGCGGCGATGAATCATGAAGAGCTCCGACTTCTGAATCGCGACCACGCTGGCAGATCGGGCCAGTCCGTCAAGAATCGCCATCTCACCGAAAAAGTCACTCTCGCCCAAAATGGAGAGGATAACTTCCCGTCCATCATCGTCCATGCGTACAACCTTCACTTTGCCGGAGATAATCACAAACAACGCAGCTCCGGCTTCCTCCTCCAACAAAATGATAGAACCCTTTTTGTATTTCTTTCGGACTCCGACTTTTGCGATCGTGTCGAGATCCATCAATTCCAAGTCGCTGAGGATCGGAACGTTCTTGAGGAATTCCAACTCGTCTTTCATTGTCGGATTGAGGGGCAACCGCTCAGTCGTTTCCATGTTGGGTTTCGCGCTTCCGTGCTGTAAGTTATTCAAAATATAGCCGCTTGCCGTGATAAATGCAACGGTTGTTATTCGGACAAGATGAAATACGTGAAGAGTCCCAAACCGATCTGCGTTGCCGCCAGCGCGATGCCCGCAGTCGTGTCGAGCCGATTTACCTCGCTCAGCTGAGCCCGGTCGCCGGTCCGTACATAATCGCTGTACGAATTATCGGCTCTTACTTTGAAATATGCAGAAGTCGCACCTGCCAGAACGGTCGCAGCGCCACTAATATAGAGCTTCAGCGTAGAGCGCTTAACTTCCGAATCCGGCGAATCCGACTCGCCCCCCTCATTCTGCCAGATTTTCTTCAGGCGGGTGGAGAGGATTCCTCGTCGCATGTTCGTAGAGTCCAGCGGAGCTTCTTCGTATCCATTTTTGCGAAGTCTGAGAGATGCCGACTCAGACCGAATCACCAACGGTGTCGTGCCAATCACGGAATCTCCCAGCACAACTTCAGCTTCACTCGGCGACGAGATGACCAGAATCTTTTGCGCGAAAGAATAGCGAAACCTCCGAGGTGCGCCAGGCTCAACGAGAATGGAATCCACAACCGGTTCGCTCAACCAGCTTGCGACATCCGGCGAAATGATTTTGACGCGGTGAATACCAGGCGTCGCTTGAAAGGTCAGCGGTGTGGTTCCAACGCTGTCACCATCAACGAACACCCTTGCCCCTTCGATGTTGGTTTGAATCGTAATTGACGAGACGCTGTTCGCCGATGAAATACTGTCGGCTTTGTCTTGAGCGAAAACAATCGTCGAGACGATTGTGCTGAGAAAGAGAAACGATTTCATCTGTTCACGGCTCCTTTACTTGGCTTCGATAGGCTTGAACGCGCGAACGAGTTTGTCATCCGTCGCGACAAACACTTTCCCGTGCGCGACTGCCGGAGAAGTTTTGATGCGTCCTTCCAGCGTGTCCCGCCAAACGACAGCGCCGTCCGCAATGTTCACCGCCGCGAATTCTTTCTTCAGCGTGCCGACATACGCGACGTTTCCCGAAACAACCGCCGACGAATTGATAACGCTGTTGAACTCTGTTGTCCAGATATTCCTGCCGTTCTTTTGATTGAACGCCGCGAGTGTTCCTCCCGTCGTTCCGATGAGAACGAGACTGTCAGTGAACGAAGCCGTCGCGTAGATCGAAGCTCCCGCGGAAAACTTCCACGCGAGCGTTCCATCGTTCGCGTTCAATGCGAGGAAGTCCCCATCCGTATTCCCACAAAAGACGACGCCGTTGTTCACTGAAGGTGAAGCAAAGATAGGCGCCATCGTATTGTAACTCCATTTTTCCGTCCCATATTTTGCATCGAGTGCATAGATGGTTGCATCTTCGGCGCCGAAAATAATCAGCCCGTCGCTCACCGTCGCGGACGAACGGATGCCTTTGCGTTGGGTGTTCTCTTGTAACCGATACTTCCACTCAAGCTCGCCTTTTTCTTTGTCAATGCAGAAGAATGCCCCCGCCGTGTTGCCGAAATACAGGTTGTAGCCGCTGGTGCCGGT
>JANNUB010000465.1:0-3841 GCA_031394795.1 Ignavibacteriota bacterium
TGCAGAGCAGTTCAAACAGAAGATCGAACGCAACCCGCGAATTGCCGAAGTGGACATTGACAGGTCATTCGGACGATGGTCGCGTTCGACCGAGTTGGTGGTGAGAGTAAAACGCGACGCGATTGCCCTCCATCATCTGACTGTGGTGGACGTCATTCGATGGATTCGAAGTCTGACTCGAGGAACGGTGGATTGGAACAGCATATCCATGCAAAATGAACGAGTGCCGTATTCCGTAAAGCTCAAAGGTTGTGATTCATTTTCGGTTTTGGATCTTCAATCATCCAAAATCAACAACCGAAAAGGTGAACTCGTTGCGCTTTCGAACCTCATCGAAATTGAAGAAGAACGAGTTCCATCACAGATTACGAGAGAAGATCAACAATACCTACGATGGATTTCGTTTGAGTACAAAGGACCGTACAAGTATGGCGATCAATTTGTCGATGCAACAATCAAATCAATAGCGCTACCAAGCGGCTACAAGTTCGACCGGTCGTTTTCATTTTTCTTTTTTTCGGAGAAGAACAAACTATCCATGCTTTGGCTTGCACTTGTTGCCCTTGTTATCGTCTTCATGGTAACATCGTCTCTCTATGAGTCATTCGTTCGACCATTGATTGTTATTATTTCGGTTCCACTTTCAGTGATGGGTCTCTTCCTTGCATTCTATCTCACGGATACTCCGTTCGGAAGAGGTGGATATGCCTCGGTCATGTTGCTCATCGGCATTGTTGTCGCGAACGCGATCGTATTGGTTGACTATGTTGGGAAGCATTTCTCCGCTGGGCGACCTTCAACCGAACTTTTAGTCCAATGTGCATCCGAGCGTTTACGTCCAATTATGATGACGTCTCTTACGACCATTGGAGCACTTATTCCATTGCTTCTGTGGAGCAAGACAACGAGTGTATGGTATTCACTTGCTCTTGGAGCTACTGGCGGCATGGCTTCTGCAACGGCGCTTACCCTTATCATAGTACCAATCTTTCTTTTTTTCCAGTACCGTTTGCGGATAGCAGAGTAAGCCATAGATTTGTACCAGCCCTCCGTTGCCGGAATGTTCGCCACGAACTAAC
The DNA here is from genome assembly GCA_031394795.1 of Ignavibacteriota bacterium. Lineage (GTDB taxonomy): Bacteria > Bacteroidota > Ignavibacteria > UBA10030 > UBA6906 > CAADGV01. Next base: position 1,080 of record JANNUB010000465.1, read on the forward strand.
CGTTTGAATATCAACCACAGGCACTACCCACTTTCTCCTTTTGTTTGTATCTCTCTGCTGTTTTGAATAGATTTTTCTATCGCACACCTGATTTTTCAATTTTGATTCATGGACATCGAGCAACTCAAGTATCCGATTGGAAAATATCAACCCCCGAATCCGATCTCCGAAACACATATCAAGCAGTGGATCAAGGAGATAGCTCTGCTGCCTTCGACGCTGAAGGCGACGGTTCAAGGGATGACGGAGGCGCAACTCGCGACGCCCTATCGTGATGGTGGCTGGACGGTTAGACAAACGGTGCATCATGTCGCCGATAGTCACATGAACGCGTATTGTCGCTTCAAGCTCGCGCTGACCGAAGAGACGCCGACCATCAAGCCGTATCTCGAAGCCCGCTGGGCGGAGTTGGAAGACGGTCGCAACGCGCCGATTGAACTTTCGCTGACCTTGCTTGAATCACTGCACTCGCGCTGGTTGATGATGTTGAAGACGATGAGTATGAGCGATTTCAAACGAACGTTCTTTCGACCCGACCAGGCAAAGGAGCTAACACTTGGGAGTGTCCTCGGTTTGTACGCGTGGCATGGCAACCATCATTGTGCCCACATTGTGAGTTTGAAAGAGCGAATGAAATGGTGAAAAGTTGGGAGCATCGGATTTGTGTCAACAAAAACGTGAGGTCCTAAATGACAAAAATCGAATTGATCCAAAGAACTGTAGAGACTTTAGAGAGGCTCCCCGAAGAGAAAGTTTCGGAGGTTGCCACCTTTGCAGAATTTATTTTGAAAACGTATGACGAGTACATCCTACGCAAAGGCGATTATCAACTGAACAACGAATCGAGTAGTTTCGACTTTCTCAAAGACGAACCGGATATTTACACCCTCGACGATCTGCAGGAACGATTCCGATAAACAAGTGTGCCGAAGGTGACTTCCGCAATCAACAATCCGAAATCCGCAATCCTAAAAAATGCCGTATCCTTTTCAAACCATAGAACCAAAGTGGCAGCAGTATTGGGACGAGCACAAAACGTTTCGCACTGAGGATTCTCTTGCGAAGCCGAAAGCATTCATCCTCGACATGTATCCGTATCCTTCGGGCGCGGGACTTCATGTCGGGCATCCTGAGGGCTACACGGCGACGGACATTCTTTCGCGCTACAAGCGGATGAGAGGCTACAACGTTTTGCATCCGATGGGATGGGACGCGTTCGGTCTGCCTGCGGAGCGCTACGCGATGCAGACGAACATTCATCCGCGCATTACGACGGAGCAAAACATCAACACGTTTCGTCGGCAGATCAAAATGCTCGGCTTGAGCTACGATTGGGACCGCGAAGTTGATACGACCGACCCGAACTACTACAAATGGACGCAGTGGATTTTCCTGAAGATATACAGTTCGTGGTACGACCATCGGGTAAAGAAGGCGCGTCCGATTGCGGAGTTGATCGAGGAGTTCGAGAAGGTCGGTTGCTCGAAGATAGATTGCTCGTTGTACTGCGATGATTCGTTCTGCTGCTTCACTGCTGAAGGCTGGAAGGAGAAAAGGAAAAAGGATCAACACGATGCGCTTGCCAATTTTCGGCTCTGCTACATCGCGGAGATTCCGGTAAACTGGTGCGAAGCGCTCGGCACTGTTCTCGCAAACGAAGAAGTCGGGGAATGGGAAGAAAAAGGCTACACCGTCGAGCGACGGCCGATGAAACAATGGATGATGCGGATAACCGCGTACGCCGAGCGTTTGCTTGAGGATAGCAAAGAACTCGACTGGCCGCATTCAACAACCGAACAGCAAACGAATTGGATCGGCCGCTCGGAGGGAGCAGAGATTGATTTCGGCGTAAAAAGTCTGAGCGAAAAAATTCGTGTATTCACTACGCGACCCGACACGGTCTTCGGTGCAACGTACATGGTGCTTGCGCCCGAGCATCCGCTGGTTTCGAAAGTAACGACGGAGAACCGGCGCCATGAAGTCGAACGCTATCGCGATCATGCGAAGCTGAAGAGCGAACGCGACCGGGGAATTGACGTTGAAAAAACCGGCGTGTTTACGGGCGGATTCGCGATTAACCCCGCGACGAAAAAAGAAATTCCGATCTGGATTGCCGACTATGTACTGATGGGTTACGGCACCGGCGCGATTATGGCGGTGCCGGGGCATGATGAACGCGATTGGGAGTTCGCGACGAAATTCTCGCTGCCCATTATTGAAGTTGTTGCTGGCGGCAACATTGACCGCGCCGCATTCACGGACAATGAACATGGTGCGCTTGTCAACTCGGCGAACGATGAAGTCTCGCTCAACGGTTTGAATCCTACCGACGCGAAGAAGAGAATCATCGCGTGGCTTGAAGCAAAAGGAATTGGCAAAGGAACGATTCAGTTCAAGTTGAGAGATTGGCTTTTCTCGCGTCAACGCTATTGGGGAGAGCCGATTCCGATTGTTCATCTCGACGATGGAACACTGAAAGCAGTGAGCGAAGCCGAACTGCCGTTGAAGCTTCCTGAGTTGGAGAGATTTCAGCCAAGCGGGACGACTGAATCGCCGCTCGCGCTCGCGACGGATTGGGTGAATGTCGTTGACAAAGAAACCGGATTGAAAGGGCGCCGCGAAACGAACACAATGCCGCAATGGGCTGGCTCGTGTTGGTACTATTTGCGTTATCTCGATCCGCACAACGACAAAGAAATCTTCTCTCGCGAGAAAGAACAATATTGGATGCCGATTGATTTGTATGTCGGCGGCGCCGAGCA
>JANNUB010000056.1:0-5041 GCA_031394795.1 Ignavibacteriota bacterium
CGAGCCCATCCTCGGCAAACTCGTTAAGCTGTTGTAGCGACCAGCCGAAATACTCATCGAAGCGGATATTGAAAATCTTTTCAACCGTGTACTTGTCCAATTCGAGGTCGCACATCAATCGCATGATGACGAACTTCCGAAGGTGATCGTCGTCCGTCATGCGGTAGCCGACGTGTGTTGCGAGCTTGCCTTCATCAAGCGCTTTGTAGTAGTCTTGCAGATTTTTTTCGTTCTGCGCGTAGATGTTTTGGAAATGACTAATGGACGACATGCCGAAGCCATACAAGTCCGCACCGCTCTTTGTCGAGTAGCCCTGGAAATTTCTGTAGAGTGTTTTGTTCTTTTGTGCAACGGCAAGTTCATCGGTCGGTTTCGCGAAATGATCCATGCCGATATATTCGTAGCCGTGCAACGTAAGATGTTCAATCGTCATTTTGAGAATGTCGAGTTTTTGTTCGGGACTCGGCAAATGTTCGGGATGAATCAATTTCTGATGCGGTTTCATCCAAGGCACATGAGCGAAGTTGAACACCGCGATGCGGTCGGGCTGGAAGTGCAGCGTCTTGCGAAGCGTTTCTTCGAACGATGCAGCGGTTTGGAACGGCAAGCCATAAATCAAATCCACGTTGATGCTCTCGAAGTCGAGCGCTTCCGCCCAGCGCAGCACTTGCAGCGACATTTCTTCGGGTTGAATCCGGTTCACCGCCTTCTGTACGCGCTCATCAAAATCCTGAATCCCCATGCTCATCCTGTTGAACCCGACATGGCGCAGCGTGCCGAGATGCTTCTGCGTCAACTCCCGCGGATCTATCTCGACGCTCATTTCGGCGTCCGGGGCGATGTTGAACTTCGCCTTGATGTAGCCGGCGACATCGAGAATCTGTTCCGGCGAGAGATGCGTCGGCGTACCGCCGCCCCAGTGGATTTGCGTCACCCTTCGCTGAGGATTCAGCAGCGACGCCACCATGTCGATTTCTTTCTTGAGATAGCGATTGTATTCCTCGATCCGGCTCCGATCGCGGGTCACCATCATCGTGCAGCCGCAGAAGTAGCAGAGCGTATCGCAGAAAGGAAAATGAAAATAGAGAGAAATGTCGGATGTTGAATCGAAACTGTTCGTCGCGATAATTTCTTCTTTGAAATCTTCGGCGGTGAATGACGAATTGAAGAGCGGGGCGGTTGGATAACTCGTGTAGCGCGGACCGGGGCGGTCGTACTTCTTGAGTAGATCGAGATCAACCTGAAATGAATTGCGTGTCATGGAAAAGAACTCCCGTAATGAACTGCAGAGAAGATGGCAAGCTTGGTGCCATGTGCAAGATAGTGAATTACAGAGAGTTTTGCGCGATTTTGAATGCGACGCGGAACTGTTCTTTCAGAAACGAGAATCTTTCAACACGAATTCCTATCGTTAGGAAACCTAGGATTAACGAAGCGCCACATGGTGGAAAGAAAAGAATGCGACCTACGCAGATTTCTTAAGTTGTCCCGTCGAAGGGAGCAGCAGCAATCCTGACTACACCGCGGCAATGACCCGCTCAAGTCGCTGCTTCACTTCTTCAGCAATCGTTTTCATCTTGTCGTTGCCGAGAACAGCCATCATCACCATCGGATCGAAGATGGAAACGACGGTAGAGTTGTCTTTTTCATAGACGATGACGTTGCACGGTAGAAGCAAGCCGATTTCCTCCTCTGCCTGTAACGCTTTGTGCGCGAACGGCGGATTGCACGCGCCGAGAATGATATACTTTTTGAAGTCAACGTCTAACTTCTTCTTCAGCGTTTCCTTCACGTCAATCGTCGTGAGCACGCCGAAGCCTTCTTTCTTCAGCTCGTCCGTGACTTTTTCGATTGCCTGTTCGTAGGAGAGCGTTGTTGTTTTTGAAAAGCCATAGTTCATGGTTCTTCCTTCATTTGAATTTTCTTATTTGATGCACCAACAAGGAGAGAGGGTCATAGCTACACGTTGAGAGAGTTGCCGATCCTCGAAGAGTTGGTTGTAGAATCGTCCCCATTCGGGACCGATGAGAGTGGATTTGATGAACTCGCGGTGGAAAGCGACACGCACGCCGCTGTGTTTCTTGAAGGCAAGCTGTCGTTCGATCAACGCCGCACTCGCAGCATAAAACGCCGCATAGTAAATGCGGTTCATAGCAAAACTTAGGGAACCCGCGTTCATCTCACGCTCTGCCGAGGTGAGGCTCTCTTCAGCCTTTGACCACCAATAGCGCGTAATCGCAGAGCGGCGCTCTTGAGGGCTCACAACGCAACACCCTCTCTGAGGATCTCATCGCGAATCGGAAGCACAGAAAAAAGTCCGTCTTCCCACGAAGCGCTGTCAACCACAAGGGTGCTTATGTTGGTATCGTACCGCAGATTGATATCAGTAACAATGTCGGTGATCTGATGGCGTACAGTTCGCTCCAACGGATAATCGGTGATGAGCAGCAGGTCGAGGTCCGATTCCGCACCTGCCTCTCCGCGTGCCACTGAGCCGTAGAGCTTCATTTCCCGAATGCCATACGAGCCAGCCAACTTCCGTCGAAGCTCGGCGAGAGCTTCCCCCTGAGTTGGAGTCAATTGAACTTGGTCGAGTGCTTTCATGAATTGCCCATTGTGGTTCTATGACAATGTATAAAAAACGCGGCTAAATGCCTTCGCCGATTAACTCAGTTGTTGCAACTTCCATTCCGTGATCCCGCCTTTCAAGTTCGAAGCTGTGAACCCCAATTTATTCAGTGTTGCCGCTGCGGAGATGCTTCGACTCCCCGACGCGCAGTAGCAAACGATTTCCTTGTTGCCGTGTTTCTTTAACTCATCGGCTCGCCGCCGAATTTCGTGCAACGGAATATGTATGGAGCCTTTGATGGATTTGCTTTGCCGCTCACCCGCTGTTCGCACGTCCAACAACACGATACTGTTCTTCTTCAACTTCTCCGCGACCTCCGCTGGCGAGTAATTGTTCAGCGAGCGAAGCAAAAACATTCGCCGCGCGTACAGAAAAATCAAAAGCGCGAGGACGCCGTAAATGATAAGCTGCGATGACTCCAAATCTCTTCTCCTCAGTTAATGCCGCAGGCGCCGCTCGCCGAGTCGAGTCTGCGACCACCGCAGCAACCGCCCGTGTCGCACGACGCGTCCGATGAGAAATCCATGCTTGACTTGCTGCCGCCGCTTACGGCAACATTGGGCGCAGAAAGCAGGCGTGTGTGATTCGGCGACTGGCAGTTCGGACAAACAACATCCTCTTTGATCTCTCTCGTTTTATGAAAAACATCATATGTCGAGTCGCAGTCGTTGCAACTATAGTCGTAGGTCGGCATCAGGAATTTCACCTCTGTTTTTGTGACATGAATTCTTCGTTGATAAGATGCAAGAGAAAGAAAAAAGGGTCAACCACTTTGCAGTCCAGTCGAGAATGTTCGCAATCAATCCGCCGAAAGATAATACACGTTCCCCTCACCTACAAGCCTATCAAAAATTTCTTCGTTGTGGGAAATGACGAGAATGCCTTTTCCTTCGCGCTGCTTTCGTCGCAGCATCGCGACAACTTTACCGCCGCTTTCAAAGTCGAGTCCGTTCAGCGGCTCGTCGAGAATCAACACGTCGGTGTTGAGCGAAAGCCCGCGCAGCAAGTTCAATCGCTGCTTCTGTCCGCCGCTGAGATATTTCACTTTCTTGTTGAGAAACGCTTCGTTAAGTTCGATGTCGAACAGCTCGGCGAGCACGCGTGTAATTTCTTCCTCGCTCGTCCCGCCGTGGCGGATCATCGTCGGCAGACCTGCAAAGACTTGCTTCACCGTTGATTCGGGATTGAGCGCCTCGTCAGCGTGTTGGAAGACGAGCGCCATTTTCTTCCCCCAGATTTTTTCCTGCCAGAGTTTGCGCGGCGACTTCTCGGAAATTGCAATGCCATCGAGTTGTGCAGTGACGCGGTCGGCTCGAAGCAACCCCATCACCGCTTTGACGATTGTCGTTTTTCCAACGCCGCTCGCGGCTTTGAGATAGACCATCGAGCCGCGATGAAGCATGAGAGAGGAACCTTCTCTCGAATCCTGCGTCCGGGAAATCCGCAGTCTTCTTCCGAACACCACAGCTTCCGGCTCAATCGTCAGCACGGGGCTTGAATCCTCTACGAGGTCGTAGACCTTTGAGAGAGAATTCGAGACCGGTTTCAGCGAAGCGAGCCATTGGAGATACTCTTTCGGTTTGAAATCGTTCACGACAACGCCGCTGCCACGCAGCGAAAATTCTTTGAACGCGATCAGATGCATCAACTGAGCGTACCGTTCGTTGATGCGGCTGATCATCGAGTAGTCGTGCGTGATGAGCAACGCTGTGAAGTTGAGTTTGCGGAATCGCTCAAACAGCATCGTCAAAAATAAGTCGCGATAGTAATTGTCGAGACTTCCGGTCGGCTCGTCGAACACGAACAGCTCTTTTGAGTTTGCGCTCCCGTTTGCAAGCAGTACATCAATTTTCTTGAACGCCATCGCGAGCAGCATGCGTTGTTTCTCTCCGCCGCTCGGACGGTGCGGTTTTGGATAGACTTCAAGCAAGCGGGGAATATCGTCCGCAGGCGATTTCTCAAACAGTTGATTCAGGATTTCTTGTTGATGCGGCGCGGCGCTCAGGTTCCCTTCGTTCAACTGCGCGTCGAGCGTCATCAATGGATTGAGATGCGTTGAGGGCTCTTGAAACACGAAGAAGCTGTTGGCTTTCAGCTCACGGACTTCTCGTCGGTGCAAATATTTTTCATACGGCTCATCATCAATCGTAATTGTCAGCTCGGATGCATCGAGAATGCCGTACACCGCTTTCGACGCGAGCGACTTGCCGATGCCCGACTCGCCGAGCAGCAGCGTGACGCGATTCTCGGGAATCTCGAATTCATCAACCGAGACGAGAGTTCGTTCGCCCGCGGCTATTCGTATGTGATGTTTGATGCTCAACGTGATTTTGCAAGTGAAGCCGTTCCGCTGAAGATTCTCCATTCATTATTCGTTATTCATGATTCGATATTCAAGTGAGTAAAGGGAAC
>JANNUB010000511.1:0-21592 GCA_031394795.1 Ignavibacteriota bacterium
GTTGGCGCGACGGAATTCGGCCTGAAGTGTGCCGAAGTCTTCTTCCGCTAAAGAAAGTTTCTCAACCATTTTAGCCTTTGCCGCAGCATCGAGTTTGCCGCTCACCAATTCCGATTGCAGGTCGCTAATCTCTTTTAGCAGGAGAAATTCCTTTGATTTCTGCTCTTCCGTCAGCCCGCGCCGAACATCAGCTTTGCTTTCGGCAAGAAGTTCGACGAGCGAACGAGACTTCGAGCGTTCTGCCATAAGAAACGCCTCGCGGTCATGGCCCTGATCGGGCTTCGTGCGGTGCAATGCGGCGAGCACACGAACGAGTGATTCATATGGAGATAACTGTCGTGCAAGATAACTCGCCCGTTGGTCAGAAGAACCAATTTGCTCACGAACAGTTTCCAATATCCCGATTGCTTCTTCATAATGCTGGCGTGCCGCCCGGAAATCCTTCTTTCGTTCGTACACCGAACCTAATCCTGCGTATGCTTTCCATGCGGACTCAGAATGGCCGATTTCCTTCCCCAGTGAAAGGGCCTGTTGGTAATATTTGAACGCCTCTTCGGCTTTACCTTGTGCAAGCTTCAGCGCACTAAGTGTGTTCAGTGCGCCAGCGATTTGGCTCTTCGCGTCGCGCGCGCGAAACAATCGAAGTCCAATGTGAATATGTTCTTCCGCAGTCGAATATGTTTTTTCACGAAGAAGGACTTCACCGAGGCTTACATGGGTGAGTGCGGTTGTGAGCGTGTCGCCGAGTTGCGCGCAAAGTTGAAGTGTCTGCCGGTAGTATTCCTTCGCTTGGAGGAAGCTGTCCTGCTCAGCATAAATCGCCCCGATGGTAGAGAGCGACAGCGCAATGCCCGGCAATTCGTGGAGTTCTTTCTTGAGTACAATCGCGCGGTGAATGTAGGAAAGGGCTTGCGTATAGTCGCCGAGCGAAGTGTAGAGCGAGGCCAGGTTCGTGTACGTAATGCTGATACTGTATTTGTCCTCTTGCTGTTCAAAAATGGTATTGGCTCGCTGGAAGTAGTGAATACTTTTGGAGTATTCACCAACGCTCCAATAGTGAATACCAATATTTCCAAAAGCGTAAGCGATGTCCGAGGGTATGCGCGTCTTTTCAGCGATTGCTAAGGATTGTAATAAGTGTTCGATCCCTTTGTCGAACAGTCCTTGCCCGTCATACACTGATCCAAGAATACCCAACACTCTGCCAACGTTCGTCGTATCAGGAATGCGCGCAAATTCAATTCGCGCGCTGTCGAGATACGCGAGTGCCATCGGCAGGCTACCACGCTGAGTATGTAGAATGCCGATGTTCTGTAACGAACTTGCAGCGCGGCTGCTGACGCGAAGTATTCTATTGATTGTCAGAGACCTGAGGTACAGTCTCAAGGCTTCATCATATTCCCCTACATCACCGTAGATGTTGCCGAGATTGCCGGCAATGATAGCAATTTGAGCACTGTCGGGAATAGACTCAGCAAGCACGAGGGCTTCTTTGTAGAACTTCATAGCTTCTACACTCTCATGCCTACGGCTACACACATCGCCCAATGTGCGTAGCGCGGTCGCTTCATGTGCTTTATGGCGCAGTGTACGGGCGAGAGCGAGCATTTCCTCGCCATGTGCGCGCACGCTATCAAAGCGGTCCATTTGCAGTTCTGGCTGCGCCAACAAGCCGAGCGTTTCCGCAATGCGTTCCTTGTTATTTGTCGTTCGCGCTAACTGGAGAGCTTGGCGATGCAACTCAATTGCAAGGGCATGCTCACCACGCTCGTAAAGCCCGCTTCCTTGAATATTGAGACTATCAATACCCTGCGTGTCTTGAGCTACGCAGACATAACAGAGGAAAAGAACGAACAACGAAGTGAGACCAGGAATGCGACGACGACACGGGGGAAGCATATCATCCTTATCAAGACTTAGTGGTGAGACTGTGTTCTCGACCTTTCCATCAAAATCATTCGGAGTACGCGGCTTGAAATAAAATCGAAATCTGCAAAGTTGAAACTATCCGCAGGGAGAGTTCTTGACGAGCGGAGGAATCGGCGAGTGGGAGTCGGGATATGACCAGTAAGAGTTACGACGGGTTCGTTCAGTGGCGGGAAAATGTTTGACCATGACGCATCAGCTCAATCCTATTCGACACATGCATCTTCCGAAAAATGTTCTTGTTGTGGAATTTGATCGTCGAGATTTCGACGTGAAGTTGTGCAGCGATCTCGTCATTGGCTTGGCCTTGCATGAGGTGCGCGAGCACTTCCTGCTCGCGGCTGGTGAGCGGGTCGGCAGGTTGTTTGGTGCGGAAGAATTCAATCACTTTACGCGCAACGCCCATGCTCATCGTCGTCCCATCGTCAATGAACTCGCGCAGGCGCTTCATGATCGTTTCTTTGTCGGCGCTCTTGAGAAGATACCCGGAGGCGCCGCAGCGGAACGACTCGAACAGGTGATCGTCGTCGGCATAATGCGTCAACACGATGACTTCCACTTGCGGCATTTTTTCTTTGATGATTGCCGTGCCTTCGTTGCCGCTCATGTGGCCGGGGATTTGCAAATCCATCAGCACGATGTCGGGCTTGTCAGAGTAGAGATGTTTGATCGCGGATTCGCAGTCGGCGTAGTTACCCGCGCAAACAAAGCCCTGGGCTTTGGCGATTTTCTGCGCGATGCTCAGGCGGGTTTGGGTGTCGTCGTCTATGATGATTACGCGGGTCATCGCGATCAGAATTCAAAAACAATTCAAAATTCAGAATTCGGTTTTCCTTGATCAGCATTCAATGAGAATATCGAATATTGAACAAGAAATGGCGAATGAAGAAGTTGTAGAAAGCATACAGCAATCGCAACGCAATTCACACTATCCTTGAGGGGAGTTTTCCGATGAAGCAGATGACGGTCCCTTTGTTTTTTGCTGCGTGCACCTGCAATTCACCATTCAACCGTTCAGCGCGCTCCCGCATGTGGACGAGTCCGTTCTTTCGCTCACAAGCGTGCTCATCGAACCCATTGCCATCATCCGAAAGACACATGGCGAGGAGGTTCTCTTTCAGCTCGGTCGAGAGCGTGACGTGTGTGCAGCCATCAGCGTGCTTCACGACGTTGTTCATTGCTTCGTGGAAGAGCAGCGGTAATTCTTTTCGCCACACGAGTGGGAGTTTCACATTCTCATAGCGCTCGTGCACGCCCACGAGTCTAAAGGTGACTGACTCTTCCGGGAACAATGCATTGCCGCTTGTTTGCAGATGCGCGATGAGATCGAACAACGAATCCTTCTTCGGATCGAGAGTCCACTGAATATTTCCTAATTCGCGCAGCAACGAATCGGCGTGATCGGCAATCGAGCTGAGCGAGGCGGTGGAGAGACGTTTGCCATGCTCGTCTTTCATCTCCTTGCTCATCTGCACGATGCGCGCAGCATGCCCCGACACATAATCATGCACATCCTCCTGCAATTGCTGTCGCAGCCTCTCCTCTTCGTCTCTGCGCATGCGTTCGAGCGCGATGGCGCGGCGAATTCTGCCGCGATGCCATCCGTACCCCAAAAGCCCGAGCGCGCCAACCCAAACGACGTGAAACCACCAGCTTTTCCACAGAGGAGAGGCGATGTGAATACGTAACGAACGCGGCTCGCTCCAGACGCCGTCGCTGTTAGCGGCTTTCACATTGAAGACATAATCACCGGGTTGAAGGTTCACAAACCCCGCCTCGCGTTTCGTGCCGATGCGAATCCATTCAGCGTCGTAGCCTTCGAGTTTGTACGCGTAGTGATTTGCTTTGGAATTTTTGAAATGAAGCCCCGTGAATGCAAATCCGATGACGTTGTCGCTATGCGGCAGAGCAATCTCTCGTTGCTGATTCAGCGGAACATCGAACACCACCGGTGTGCCGAACTTTTTGAATGCGGTGAGGAATACTTCCGGCGGAACGCGATTGACATCCGCTCGCGGGCGAATTGCGTTCAACCCAAAATCGCCGCCGAAATACAACGTCCCGTCTCTGCTTTTGAAGTACGCGCCATAATTGAATTCGTTTCCTTGCAAACCGTCTGTCACGTCGAAATGCGTAAACGCGCTCGTCTGCGGATCGAAGCGCGAAATTCCTTTGTTCGAGCTCATCCAGAGATTGCCGAAATCGTCTTCGAGAATTCCGTAGATGGAATTGCTGGCGAGCCCGTCGTTTTCCGTGAAGTCTGAAAATGTTCTTGTGGTTTTGTCGAACCGGAGCAAACCGCCGCCGAGCGTGCCGAGCCAGAGTATGTTCGCATCGCATTCCGATTGATGAACAGCGAGAACTCTGTCGCGCAATTGACGCTCTCGTTCCGACGGGTGTGGCGAGTAGAGGGTGAACGCTTTCGTTGCCCTGTCGAACTTCGCCAGCCCTCCATTCCACATCCCAAGCCAAAGCGTCCGCGCGCCGTCCTCGCAGATCGCAGTTATCCATTTGAGATCAGGACGGGGCGAATAATTTTTGAACGAAGCGGTTGCTGAATCAAAGCATTCCAATCCTCCATCGTTCGTTCCTATCCACAATATGCCCGCTTTGTCTTTGTATAACGCGTACACAAGATTCGATGCAAGACTCTTCGGGTCGTTGGGATCATGCATGTAACGCGTCCAGCGATCGTTCTGTCGGTCCCAACATGCAAGTCCGCCATAGAGCAAGCCGAGCCAGAGAGTGTTTCCATCCTCGAGAATGGCGCGCACCTGATAGCCGTGCGGCGCGCCTGCAACTTCGCGATACTGTCCTCCTGCGATATCGAGTCTGCAAAGCGTATTCCCCGTCCCGACCCACACGGTACCATCACGCGATTCCAGCGTTGACCAAACAGCCGTTTGCATCGGACGAGCATTTCGAGAGCGCCCGTTGCCAAAGCGAAACAAATCAACTCGCTCACGTGGCGCCGTCAATTTTCTTACTCCTCGACCCATGGTGCCAACCCAAAGAGCGCCGCTTCGATCTTTCAGTAAGGAGGAGATTGGGTGTGCAACTTTCTCTGACTCGCTATACCGAATCTGTCGCGCAACGTTTGTTCGGCGATCGAGCAAGAGGAGCGAACCACTGCCCGTTCCGCACCACACGGTTGCGGAATCTTCCGGACAAAGAGAGTACGCGACTGCGCCGATGCGAAATCTCACGACAAGTTTTCGTTCTGCGTTCAAAACGAACACATCGCCCTGCATCGTGCCAAGCCAAAGATAGCCCGACGAATCTTCCCGGAGCGAAATAACGCTGTCGGTTTCGGTTCGATATTGCTGTCGAGTGAAGGCTCCCGTTCTCCTGTCAATGGTGAACAATCCCCCGCTTGTGCCGATCCAAACGGTACGGCGCGAGTCTTCAAACAGAGACAGGACGCGATAACGCCAAACGGATTTGGGATCGCGCGGGTCGAGAGGGTAACGAGTTAATTTGTTGGAGGCAAGGCTGTAGCTATTGAGTCCGCCTCCCGTTCCAATCCAGAGTGTGCCGCCTGCATCCTCGAGCAAGCATTGCACATTGTCATCGCTCAAGGTCGAGTCGTTCAACGTGTCGGCGTGAAGATGAGGAAAGGAAAGGAATGTTCGCGTCCAACGATCGAACCGATGAAATCCCAAATCGTTGCTCACCCAGAGGAATCGCGGATCACGCGAGAGCGCGAATCCTCCGGCAGGACTCGACGCGACCGTTGAGACAGTGGGATGAGACGAACCGAATGTGAAGATGTCGTGGCCGTCGTACCGATTGATGCCCGCAGAGCTTCCGATCCAGATGAAGCCGTCAGCATCTTGTATTATTGACCAGACGTTGCTTTCGGAAAGCCCTTCGTTCACCGTGAGTTCCTCAACAGAATAGCTCGCCGGCAAAACAATTCTTTCTTGTGCGCAAAGTTGTACGCACGAGAGAAGGAAACAAAACGCAACACACGTCGGGGGTACGCGCATAGCTGTTGAGAACAAAGAAAGAAATTAAGAAATGGACCGAGGCGGAGCTACGCTCCGGAGAGAGCCATCCCGCGCGCGCACGTGGGCGGATAGACGAATCCCCTACACCCTCGGAAGGATGAATCTCAAGGACTCAGCCACGCAGGCTCTGCGCCTCGTCGGAGTGTAAGAAATAGAAGAGTCTGCGAAGAGAATGAAAAAGAGCTGGCACCATGATACTGCGAATGGGAGTGAAAGTCAAGCATGCACCGGCTTTCTGAGAACAACAAACTCAAGCCGTGTCTTCGGGATTCCTTCGCCCTGAAACGGTTTCCTGATTCCCGTGTCCGCACAGCCATGCCGTTCGTACCATGCGATGAGTTCTTTGCGCGCGGAAATTACCGTCATGTAAATAGCGCGGCAATTTCGTTTGCGCGCTTCGTCCGCCGCCGCGAAAAGCAATTGCTTTCCGATTCCTTTTGCTTGTAACCCGGGAGACACCGTGAGCATACCGAGATACAACTCGTCGTCGTCCTTGCGAAGATGCACGCAGCCGACGATTTCTCCATCGAGCACATACTTCAACATGAATGATTGCTGATCATGAATGATGTCCGTGAGCGCTTGTTCATCGGTGCGAATTCCTCCAAGCAAATTCGCCTCCGTCGTCCAGCCCTTCTTGGAAGAGTCTCCGCGGTACGCGCTGTTGACGAGTGCGTTCAATCGCGGAATGTCGGCGAGGGTGGCTATCGCTATCATGTCACGGAAAGCTATTTCAGCCGCTTGATACTTGGACTGGCAAGCAGAGATTTCATTTGCGTGATTGCAATTTCGTTCAGCTTCTTGAGACGCTCGCCTTGCGGCAATTCCTGTCGTAGCAACACCGCGTTGATGCTCTCCAGGTTCGTCAGTACGACGAGTTGTTCGAGCGCGGCATAATCGCGGATATTTCCTTCTTTCTCCGCGTTGCGCTCTCGCCATTCCTTGGCGGTCGTTCCGAACAGCGCGACGTTCAACATATCGGCTTCGCTCGCGTAGATGTTGTTCATTTGACGCTTTGTCACCGCGGGTGGAATAAGCATTTCCTTGATCGCATCGGTGTGAATGCGATAGTTGATTTTGGCTAAGGTGCGTTGGAGATTCCACTCAAGGTTGAGGCGCTTGTTCTCATCAGCTTTCAGACGCTGGAACTCAACGAGCAAATACAACTTGAACTCAGCGCTAATCCATGAAGCAAATTCAAATGCAATATCTTTATGAGCATACGTACCCCCTCCGGTGCCTGCTTTAGTGATAATTCCGGCGGCGTTCGTTGCTTCAATCCACTTTGTTGGTGAAAGCGCAAAGGCATTACTTCCTGCTTGATAAAGAAAGGTGTCGAATTCGACCCCTTTGAACTCAGGGTTGTGAATCTTCTCCCATAACCCTAGAAACTCGATCGTGCTTCGGCTTCGCATCCAATTCTTCACTACGTCCTTCGGTTCGTCCGGGTTCTTGTGGCGGGCAATGTCTGTTAGGGAAATATACTCCTCCTCCTCTCTAGTGAAGAGTACAATCTCCGTCCCCTTCACAACGATCGTTTGACTTTTCTTCGTCATCAGGATTGTTCCTTCCTTTCCGCGATGGTGCTTTTCTGCCTTGCGGACCGCTGAGTCACGTGAACTTCCCACCCGCTGCCTCCAGCGTATTCCGCATGAGCATTGCAATCGTCATCGGACCGACACCGCCGGGAACCGGCGTGATGGCGCTTGCTATCCTACATGCTGAGGCGAACTGCACGTCCCCAACGATCTTGGACCCGCTCTTCGCCGAAGCATCTTCTACTCGATTTATTCCGACGTCAATTACTACACAGCCGGGTTTCAGCATCTCGCCCGTAATCGCTTCCGCTTTGCCGATTGCCGCGATCACGATGTCCGCTTGCTTCGTGAAGAAACTCATGTCGCTCGCGCCGGTGTGCGCAATTGTGACAACGGCGTTCGCGCCTTTTTGTTTTTGCAGAAGGATGTTCATCACCGGCTTGCCAACGATGTTACTGCGCCCGACGACGACGACGTGCTTGCCTGCCGGGTCATTACCGCTGCGGATGAGAAGCTCTTGCACACCTGCGGGCGTGCACGGTCGCAAGCAGGGCTGACCGATCACTAACTTACCGACATTGATCGGATGAAACCCGTCAACGTCTTTCCGCCAATCAATCGCCTCGATGATTTTGCTCTCGTCAATGTGTTTCGGCAGCGGAAGCTGGACGAGTATGCCGTGGATGCTTTGATCATGATTGAATTTGTTGATGAGCGCGAGCAACTCGTCTTGAGAAATCGTCGCGGGAAGCCTTTCGGTGATGGAATAGAATCCCAACTCGTCGCATGCTTTCCCCTTCGAGCGGACATAGACTTGGGACGCGGGATTCTCGCCGACGAGGATGAACGCGAGGCCCGGCGTAATGCCGCGACTGCGCTTCAGCTCTTCGGCTTCGTGCTTTACCTCGGATTTGATTTGTGCGGCAATGGTTTTGCCGTCGATAATCTTGGCGGTCATGAGAAGAACACCACCTCGAAGGAAAAAGCGAAACCACGGATTGCACAGATAAGCACAGATTAGATTTCAAATTAAGGGTTGAATGTTGGTCGACTCAAACTAACAAAAAAAACAATCAGTGAAAATCTGTGAAATCTGTGGTCAGTTTTTCTTTGGTTTCGGCTCTGTCGGGCTAAGAACTCTGCAAACTCAATAAACATTCCGAACCTTCAGCACGAGACCCTTCGCTCCCTGCCCGCCCAATTGTGCTTTGAAGGCAGGCGGGCGCTCAGGGTTTAGAAACCGCCTCCAGCACCAACTCCGCAACATCTTTTACCTGCACTTGTTCCGCAGCATCCTTCGCCTTCACGCCATCGGTCATCATCGTCATGCAGAACGGGCAGCCTGTCCCGATGGTGTCCGCGCCGGTCGCGAGCGCCTCTTCCGTCCGCTCGATGTTGACGCGTTTGCCTTCGTGTTCCTCCATCCACATTCTGCCGCCGCCCGCGCCGCAGCAAAAACTTCTATCACGCGAGCGCTGCATCTCCACCCGCTCGCCGGCAACTTTGTCGAGAACGTCGCGCGGCGCATCGTACGTGTCGTTGTAGCGACCGAGATAGCACGGGTCGTGAAAAACGATTTTGTCTTTCTTCTCCGGCGCGAGTTTTAGCTTGCCGGTTTCTATCAGATTCTGAAGGAATGTCGTGTGATGCACAACTTCGTAGTTGCCGTTGAACTGTTTGTATTCTTTGCCGAGCGACTGCAAACAATGCGGACATGTCGTGACGATCTTCTTGACGTTGTACTTGCTCATCGTCGCGACGTTCTCCTGAATGAGTGTTTGCGCGAGATATTCGTTTCCCATGCGGCGCGCCGGGTCGCCGTTGCATTTTTCTTCCGTGCCGAGAATCGCGAATCTGATTCCTGCCATCTTCATCAGCTTGGCGAAACTCTGCGTGACTTTTCTGTAGCGCGCATCGTACGCGCCCGCGCAGCCGACCCAGAACAACACTTCCGCATCGGGCGTGGTCGCCATCGTCGGAATCTCAAGCCCTTCAGCCCAATCGGCTCGCGTAGAGTGCCCGAAATTCCATGGCGTGAAGTTGCGTTCGAGATTGTTGAACGTCGTCGTCAGCTCCTGCGGGAAGCGCGACTCGTTCAGCACAAGCCCGCGGCGCAGCTCGACGATCGTGTCGACATGCTCTATCATCACGGGACATTCCTGTACGCACGCCATGCACGTTGTGCACGCCCAAAGCTCCTGCTCAGAAATAAAGTTGTCGAGAAGTTGATGTCCCATTACCTCTTGATTCGCGTCTACTCCGTCGCCGCTTGATTTTGCAGCAACCATATGCGGCGCTTTTTCCAATGTCCGGGCGCGAACATCTACAATGATTTTCTTCGGATCGAGAAGTTTGCCGGTCGTGTTCGCGGGACAGACCGAAGTGCATCGTCCGCATTCAGTGCAGGTGTAGCCGTTCAGCAATTGCTTCCATGTCAAGTCATCAACATCGGTTGCGCCGTATTTCGTCAGTGTTTCATCGGCAAGATTGATCGGCGTGAGTGCGCCTTTGGGTGAAATGCCGAGATTGGAAAAATAGACATTGAACGTCGAAGCGATGACGTGAAGATGCTTCGAGAATGGCAAATAATTGAGGAACCCGAGCACCGCAATCATGTGTCCCCAGAAGAACACATAATACCATGTGCGCGCCGATTCAAAAGAAAACCAACCGGCAAACGCAGAGGAAATGAAACGCGCCTCATTGTGTTCACCGCTTCCCATCGCCATGCGCGTGGCGTTTTGCCCGAACATCGTGACCATAACGATCAAGATCAAACTCAGCACAAGAATCGCATCCCACTTCGCGTGACCGGATACTTGCAGCCTCTTCGGCGCGAAGAACATTCTGCGAGCCAACGAGACGACGACGGAGATTGCGACGAACGCGCCGAAGAGGTCCTGAAACCAAATCATTGTTGCGTAGAGCGGACCAAGAAACGCGAATCCCGATGGGGCTTGCCCCAATGGGGCGAGCGATCCGCCGAACAATCCCTCGATCACCGACTCAACAACGGCGCCAACCAGGACGATGAATCCCCAGAAGATCAGAACGTGGAGCAATCCTGCAAACGGCTCGCGCATCATCTTCGATTGACCCAGCGCAATCTTCAGCACATTCTTGACGCGTTGACCGATGCTATCGAAGCGGTTCTCGGGTTTCGCGAGCTTGAGATAGCCGATAAGCCGCGCGGCGTTGTACGCGAAAAACGTAAGCGCCGCGATCAAGACGAACGCAAACAGAAGAGAATTCAACATAGGGAATTCCTAATCGCAGTAGGTTATTGTGGTGAGAATCGTGCCGTCAATATACGGCGATTGAAAGTAAGCTACAAAAGAAGTTCATAGAGTTCGTAGAGTTTATGGAGTTCATAGAGTTCGTCCGCACGCTGGACTCTACAAACTCTGTAAACTCTACAAACTCTATAAACTCAAAGAACGGTGAACTTTATGCCAGATTCCCATATCTTTGCCAAGCCGACATGGCAACGCCAAATCAAAAAAATCGGTACGACGCAATAGACTCGCTTGAATTAGGACAGGCGAGCGAAAACTCGTTCGAGCGAGTGGCGGGAGTGCATGGATGGAGCGTACAACCAGCTCGTGGTCGTCACAACATTGATGAGCATTGGGATTATGATATCTCCAACGGAGCCCAACGATTCAAAGTTGATGTGAAGGCAATGAAGCGATTGCATCGCGGAGATGCGCGAGTTCAAGACGAATGGGCGTGGATCGAGTTGCACGGAGTTCGCGAGTATGATCGAGGATGGTTGCTGGACGGGAAGGCTGAGCTGATCGCGTTCGAGCGACAGCGTTCCTTCTTATTGGTTGAACGTCTGAAACTGATCGAGCTGGTGAAACGCGTCGTGCAACGGACGTACGTGTCAAGTCCAAACGACGCTCAGTACAAAGTCTACAGTCGCAGGGGAAGGAATGATAAGCTGACACTCGTTGAATTCAAAATAATTGAACGCATGAAGTGGCAACTGTGGCTGAAATAGGTCTTTCGTGAGCCTTGCGTTCGCTCATCATTGAATCCTGCCTGACAGCAGTTGGTGTTTCCTTACACCTCGGTGAACCTTCGCGCCTTCTGCCGAGGCATTCCTTCGGAAGTGGTGAAATCTTTTTAAGAGTCCAAATCTACTTTCCACTTGACATGGCCCGTCTTTGAAGTTATATTGTATGCAAATGTTCTCAGCGAACCGACATATTGCAATCTATGTGATTTGTATGATGCACTCCCAACGGAGGGCTATTCGCTGATCGTCATCATCAGAGAGTTTACAAAAAGCCCTTCGCCAGTCTGACGAAGGGCTTTTTGTTTGAACCCTGGCGATGCTCTGACGTAAAATAACTCTTATCAAGAAAGGTGGAGGGTTCAGGCCCTGTGAAACCTTAGCAACCGGTGGCGCTACTGCGCCACGTCAGGTGCTAAATCCTGCCCGAGAAGCAATTGATTCGGGGAAGATGAGAATCGAGGAATACGAAACCTCTTCCGACATCTTCCGGAAGAGGTTTTTCGTTTTTAGAGAATATTCACTTGTACAACATACAAATCCATAATAATCCATAATTACAATTAGCGAGAATACCATGAGCACCAACGGAGAGAAGCGAAACTATCGTTTCGAAACATTGCAGCTGCACGCCGGTCAAAAGCCCGACCCGGCCACGAACGCGCGCGCAGTGCCAATCTACCAAACCACGTCGTACACATTCAATAGTGCCGACCATGCTGCGACACTGTTCGCGCTGAAGGACTTCGGCAACATTTACACGCGCATCATGAACCCGACGAGCGCCGTGTTCGAGGAGCGACTCGCGGCGCTCGAAGGAGGCGCTGCCGCCCTTGCAGTCTCATCAGGACAAGCGGCGCAGTTTATTGCAATCTCAACCATTGTTCAATCCGGCGAAAACATCGTCTCCACAAGTCTTTTGTACGGAGGAACTTACAACCAGTTCAAAGTTACGTTCCCTCGCCTCGGCATCAATGTGAAGTTCGTTGAGGGGGATGACCCGGAGAACTTCAAGAAGCTCATCGATAACAAGACGAAGGCGCTCTACATTGAAACTATCGGCAATCCGCGATTGAACATTCCTGACATCGCTGCGATTGCGAAAGTTGCGCACGACCACGGAATTCCGCTTATCGTCGATAATACGTTTGGGACAGGCGGTTATTTGTGCAAACCCATTTCGCATGGAGCAGACATCATCGTTCACTCTGCAACGAAATGGATCGGCGGGCACGGCACTTCCATCGGTGGTGCGATTGTTGATTCAGGAAAGTTCAATTGGGGTAACGGTAAGTTTCCGATCTTTACCGAGCCGAGTCCCGGTTATCATGGCTTGAAATTCTGGGAAGTGTTTGGCGCCGACGGACCGTTCGGCAACATTGCATTCATCATTCGCGCGCGCGTCGAGCAGTTACGCGACCTCGGACCCTGCATCAGTCCGTTCAATTCTTTCCTTTTGATTCAGGGGCTTGAGACTCTTTCCTTACGCGTGGATCGCCACTGCGAGAATGCCCTCACGTTCGCACGTTGGCTGAAACAACATCCGGCAGTTGAATGGGTTTCATATCCGGGATTGGAAGACCATCCGTATCACGAAAATGCAAAGAAATATCTTCGGGCCTTTGGCGGCATTGTCGTCTTTGGCATCAAAGGTGGACTGGAAGCGGGAAGGGCGCTCATAGACAAGCTTGAGCTGGCGAGCCTGCTTGCAAACGTCGGCGATGCAAAGACGCTTGTGATTCACCCAGCTTCGACAACGCACCAGCAGCTCAGCGACCAAGAGCAAGTTGAATCCGGCGTTACGTCCGACATGGTGCGCGTGTCTGTGGGACTCGAGCACATAGACGACATCATCGAAGATTTCGACCGCGCGTTTGAGTCGCTTCGAAAAACGGTGCCGGTTTGAATTCAATACCTCGTTTCGCGCGTGAGGGGTTGTCTAAAAAGTCTGTTGAGCGATCCCGATGTTTCGGGATCGCTCTTTCGGTCGGCATGAGCGATTCTGGAGAATCGCTCTACAGGCGGCGGTACTTTTTGGAGAACTCCTACAGATTAGCACGTACTGCGTAAGACATCCGTAAACAATCAACATGCAAGCAATAGCATATCCAAAAACATGGTGGGAGCAGATTCCGGCCGCGACAGAATCCGTTGAACTCTTCTCCCCAAACTCACCTCTGCTGCTCGAGTCAAGAGAGACGCTCGCACCCGTAACGGTCGCGTACGAAACATACGGCACACTCAACACGGAGGGAACAAATGCTCTTCTTGTGTGTCACGCTCTCACGGGCAGCGCACACGCTGCCGGCCTTTCGCGCGACTGCCAGACTGGTTGGTGGGATGGAATCATTGGTGAAGGCAAAGCCCTCGACACGAGCAAGTACTTTGTCATCTGTTCAAACTTTCTCGGCAGTTGCTACGGCACAACCGGACCATCAAGCATCAATCCGGCAACAGGTAAAGCGTATCGCACGGACTTTCCCAAAGTTTCTGTGCGTGACATGGTCAGGGTTCAGTATGAGTTGATTCACTATCTGGGTGTGCAAAAACTTGCAGCCGTCATCGGAGGATCACTGGGAGGCATGCAGGTGCTCGAGTGGGCGCTGATGTATCCCGACTTCGTTGATGCGATCATTCCGATTGCCACGTCGGCACGGCATTCTGCATGGTGCATTGGCTGGGGCGAAATCGAGCGACTTGCAATACTGAACGACCCAGCGTGGAATAATGGCGCGTACACTGAGCAGCCATACAACGGGCTTGCACTTGCCCGGATGATTGCGATGATTTCCTACAGAAGCAAAAACTCATACGAGGATCGCTTCGGACAGAAGAAACATTCAAATAGCAATCTTCCCTTTTCTCATGGCGGATCGAGGGATAACTTCTTTGAGATGCAGTCGTATCTCCATCATCAAGGTAAGAAGTTGGTCGATCGTTTCGACGCGGCAACATATATTTATGTTACACGAGCGATGGATTCACACGACGTTACAAGAAACCGCGGCACCCTTGAGACGGTTCTCGGCGGCATAAAAGCGCGAGCGCTTTGCATCGGCGTCGCCTCAGATGTTCTTTATCCGGCTGAAGAACAGAAGGGAATTGCTGCACTCATTCCGGATGCAGAGTATGCCGAGATCGCTTCGGTGCATGGACACGATGCTTTTCTCATCGAATATGATCAACTTAACCGCATCGTTGGCGACTTCCTCAAATGACCATGCGACATCTTAAGAACATCCTTCACAAGCAAAACACCATCGTCGTCAAGATTGGCACAAATCTTCTTGCTGACAAAGCGAATGGCATCAATCTGGATCGCATCGCTACGATTGCTACGAGCGTTGCTCGCTTGCGATCTTCAGGCAATCATGTTGCAATTGTCAGCTCGGGTGCGATCGGCGCCGGCGTTGCCGCTCTCAAGTTGAAAGAGCGACCGAAAACGATTCCTGAAAAGCAAGCCGCCGCAGCTATCGGTCAGCCTCTTCTCATGGAAGCGTACGAAAACGCATTCAGGAAACAGGAATGTACCATCGCCCAGATATTACTCAACAAAGATGACTTCGTGAACCGGTCGAGGTACGTGAACGCGAAGAATACTTTCTCGGCGCTCTTTGACCATGGCGTCGTCCCTGTTATCAACGAAAACGATACGGTTGCTGTTGAAGAAATAAAACTCGGTGATAACGATAATCTCTCCGCGCTGGTCGCGAATCTCATAGAAGCAGATCTACTCATCATCCTCACGGACATTGATGGACTCTATTCGGACGATCCCACAAAAAATCATAAAGCTGAACTGATTCCCATCGTCGAAAAGATAACGCCGCAGATCGAGAAACTTGCAAAGAGCAGCAAGAGCGAGTTGAGCACCGGAGGAATGATTACAAAAATCCAGGCGGCGAAGCGATGCGTTTCTGCCGGCATTGCCATGGTCATCACGAATGGCAAGAATCCCCTCGCGCTCGAAGAAATTTATTCCGGCAAGTTTACAGGCACACTGTTTTTACCTTCAGAGAACAAACTCAATGTGAGGAAGAAATGGATTGGGTTTGTCTCGCATTCAAAAGGCTTCATTGTTGTTGATGACGGTGCAAAAGGAGCGTTGCTGAAAAAACAAAGGAGCCTGCTCCCTTCAGGTATTCTTGAAGTTCACGGGGATTTCAAGGCGAATGATACCATCTCAATCCATGATGCAGGAGGAAATGAGATTGCAAAAGGGGTTACCGGTTATTCGGCGACGGACATTGCGAAGATCAAGGGGAAAAAAACCGGTGAGATTGAAACGATCCTCAGCGGCAAATCACACGACGAGGTTATCCATCGAGATAATCTTGTGTTGATCGGAGAAGCATAATGCTGGAAGATAGTATTCTCGAAAAAGCGCGGTCTGTCAAATTAGCAAGCGGTACGCTTTATAACTGCACGACTGCAAAGAAAAACGCTTTGCTGAAAGCGATCAATACCCGCCTTCGCAGTGAAACGCCAAGCATCCTCGTTGCCAACAACCAAGATTTAGCTAACGCAGAACAGAATGGAATCTCAAAAGTCCTGACGGATCGATTGGCGCTCGATGAAAAACGAATCGAACAGATGATGAAGGGGGTAAGAGATGTCATCAAACTTCCTGATCCTGTTGGGCGAGTCTTTGAGAAAGTGAAACGACCTAACGGACTTCTGATTGAGAAAATGAGAGTGCCTCTTGGATCTGTCGGTATCATCTATGAAGCGCGACCGAACGTCACGATTGATGCGTCTGTTCTGTGTTTCAAATCCGGGAATGCTGTGTTGCTCCGGGGCGGCTCGGAAGCAATTCATACAAACAAGAAGCTTGTAGACATCATCAAGATGGCATTGAAGGATGTACATCTTCCTTCCGGCTGCGTCGAATTTATTGACACGACAGACAGAGAAGCGGTTATGCTGATGCTCAAGCAGGAGAAATATCTTGATGTCATCATCCCGAGAGGAAGCCAGCAGCTTATTAATTTCATTCAAGCGAATTCGTCAGTGCCGGTAATCGCGCATGGAGAAGGCAACTGCCACGTCTATGTTGACAGTTCTGCCAATCTCCAAATGGCAGAGGAGATTGTGTACAATGCAAAAGTGCAGCGTCCTTCTGTGTGTAATGCAGCGGAAAAACTCCTGGTCCATGAAAAGATCGCAGCGAAGTTCTTACCTCGTGTTGCGGAAAGGTTGTGGGAGGCGGGGGTAGAAATTCGGGGTGATGAAATAACACTTCCGATTATTGAAGGCGCGAAACCGGTCGAAGAGTCCGATTGGCGCAGAGAGTATCTTGATTTGATCATCGCCGTCAAAGTAGTGACAAATCTTGATGAGGCGATTTCTCATATCAACCGGTACGGCTCCCATCATTCCGATGCAATCGTCACAGGAAGCAAAACGAACGGCGAGAGGTTTTTGCGTGAGGTAGATTCAGCCGCCGTGTACGTGAACGCATCTACGCGATTTACCGATGGCTATGAGTTCGGTCTCGGAGCGGAAATCGGCATCAGCACGCAGAAGCTTCACGCGCGGGGACCAATGGGACTTGCAGAGCTAACGAGCACGAAGTTCATCATTCACGGAAAAGGGCAGGTGAGAGAATGAGCGGTCCTTGAATAGTTATCGAAAGAATATTCCAGTTCAGACACACCTAACGCGGCGGAGCCGCAACCAAAAGGAAAAGCAAACCACAGATTACACGGATTGTCACAGATTCCTTTGTGTGTTTGAACTAAAGTTAATGTCGTCTTACCCTAAAATCAATCTGTGAGAATCTGTGTAATCTGTGGTTCAAAAAAATTTGAAAGGAAAATAATGCCATGCCCGACCCCGCAAAGGCCTCACCAACCAAAACACTCACCGTACATGAGCTGAAGAAGTTGATCGACACGAAGGCAGACTTCCAGCTCATCGATGTGCGTGAACAAAATGAAAAAACATTTGCCGACATCGGCGGAGAGCTTATTCCTCTTTCAACAATCGCCTCTGCCGCCGAAAAGATTAGCAAAGACAAAACGGTGGTCGTGTACTGTCGCAGCGGCAAACGCAGCGGAATAGCCGTTGCGGAGCTGCAACAGAAATTCGGCTTCACGAAGCTGTACAATCTCGCCGGCGGCATCCTCGCATGGTCCGACCACATCGATCCATCCATCCGCAAATACTGAAGCTCCAACACAGTGAGAATTGAACTCAAACGATTGAACGACGCCTACTTGATGGAGGGAGTAACGACACAGGCAACACTGTGCGTATGGACTCCTCAATAGCGAGCGGCGGCAACAACGAAGGGGTGCGTCCGATGCAGATGCTCTTGATGGCCCTCGCTGGATGTAGCGCAATCGATGTCATTGGTATCTTGAAGAAGCAGCGGCAACAACTCCGAGACCTCAACATCACGGTCGACGGCGAGCGAGAGACCGGGAAAGACGCGAACGTGTTTGTGAAGATTCACGTTCACTTTGCCTTCACAGGCGACGTCGAGAAGGAGAAGGCGGAGCGGGCGGTCAAGCTCTCGCTGGAAAAATATTGCTCTGTCGCCAAGACCCTGGAAAAATCTGCTGTCATCACGCACAGCATTTCGGTACCCTAACATCAATATGTGAAAGATATTCTCGATGCCCAACAAGTTTGAAACCGACGCAATCCGTACGCAAGTGAAGCGGACGGAACACCGCGAGCACTCTGTTCCTCTCTATCTCACCTCCAGTTTTGTTTTCGACGATGCCGAACAAGCCCGCGCGTTGTTCGCCGATGAGATTGCTGGAAACATCTACACCCGATTCTCGAACCCGAACAACAGCGAGTTCGTGGAAAAAATTTGCCTGCTTGAGAAGGCGGAGGACGGCGTTGCTACGTCATCAGGGATGTCTGCGGTATTTACGAGTATGGCAGCGTTGCTGAAGACCGGCGACCATCTGCTTGTTTCGCGCTCGGTGTTCGGTTCAACGCATCAAATCCTCACGATGATTCTGCCGAAGTGGGGAATCACGCACACCTACGCCGATATCGACAAGCCCGATACCTGGGAAGCGCTCATCACGCCGAACACGAAGATGATTTTCGTCGAGACGCCGTCCAATCCTGCACTGGATATCATCGATCTCGAATGGCTTGGCAACCTCTCTCGCAAACATAACATCATCCTCAACGTCGATAATTGTTTTTGCACTCCCTACCTGCAACAGCCAACATCGTACGGAGCGGACATTGTTATTCATTCCGGCACAAAATTTCTCGACGGGCAGGGGCGTGTAATTGGCGGCGTCATCGTCGGAAGAAAGGATTTGATTAAGGACGTCCGGTTCTTTGCCCGGCACAGCGGTCCGTCTCTTTCTCCTTTCAACTCGTGGATTCTCTCAAAGAGTCTCGAGACGCTTGCCGTGAGGATGGAACGGCATTGCGAGAACGCCCTTGCGCTTGCAACACATTTGGAGAGTCATCCCGAAGTGGAATTGGTGAAGTATCCGTTCCTCCCATCGCATCCTCGACACGCGCTTGCTAAGAAACAGATGAAACTCGGCGGCGGGGTTGTTGCATTCATCGTAAAGGGAGGAATTGAGCGAGGAAGGAATTTCTTGAACAGCTTGGAGATGCTCTCGCACACAGCAAACCTCGGCGATACGCGCACCATTGCTATACATCCAGCCTCAACAACGCATTCGAAACTGTCGGAGCAGGAACGATTGGTTGTCGGCATTGCGCCGGGACTCATCCGCATCTCGGTAGGACTCGAACACATTGACGACATTCTTGCTGATGTCGAGCATGCATTGGAACAATCACGCTGATTCGTTCTTCGAGGTACGTGAACGGATGCACGCGATTTACCGATGGCTATGAATTCGGTCTCGGAGTGGAAATCGGCATCAGCACGCAGAAGCTTCACGCGCGGGGACCAATGGGACTTGCAGAGCTAACGAGTACGAAGTTCATCGTTCACGGAAAAGGGCAGGTGAGAGAATGATCGCCCCTTGAATATTTACATCGAAATATACTTTACTGATGTTACACAGGACAACAAAGAATAGAACGCCGATGACGCGGATTGGACGGATGAAAGCGGATAAGAATTCCTGTAAATCCAGATTGTGAGAATACACTCGAAATCTCCACAGTCAACAAAAAACAAACCCGCGAATATCTGTTTCATCCGCGTCATCCGCGTTCCCATTTCTTTCTTTACGTAACATCAGTACTTTAGTCTTATCCATCCCCCAGGAGCACATGAATCAAAAAACAGTAGCAGTCGTCGGCGCAACAGGACTTGTTGGCCGAACGATGATCAAAGTGTTGGAAGAGCGTAACTTTCCCGTCAAGAAACTCGTACCTCTCGCCTCAAAGCGCTCAGCGGGATCAACGATTACCTTCAAAGGATCTGTTGTGAGAGTCGAAGAGCTCATGCAGGATTCGTTTGTGGGCATTGACATCGCGCTTTTTTCCGCCGGTGCATCGGTAAGCAAAGAATTCGCACCTGCAGCGGCAAAGGCTGGTGCAGTGGTGATTGACAACAGCAGCGCGTTCCGGATGGATCCCGAGGTGCCGTTGGTTGTCCCCGAAGTGAATCCCGAACAGGCATTTCGACATCACGGAATCATCGCGAATCCCAACTGTTCTACCATTCAAATGGTAGTTGTGCTCAAACCGCTGCACGATGCGTTTACTATCAAGCGCGTTGTCGTGTCGACCTATCAGTCGGTGACAGGCGCCGGTAAGAAAGGAGTCAACCAACTCGAAGACGAAGTTGCAGGTCGCCCGTTGCGCGAGCGGAAATTCCCGCATCCAATTGCATACAACATTCTTCCCCACATTGATGCATTTGCGGACGATGGATACACGAAGGAAGAATGGAAAATGGTCAATGAAACCGCGAAGATCATGGGGGCGGATATCAAAGTGTCGCCGACAACCGTACGCGTTCCGGTCATGGGAGGGCACAGCGAATCCGTCAATATCGAATTTGTGAAACCCTGCACGCCGGAGGAGATTCGCTCTTTGCTTAAATCATCTCCGGGTATTGTCGTGCAAGATGATATTCATGCGAACGTGTATCCGACGCCGCTGAACAGTTTCGGCCGCGACGAAGTTTTCGTTGGGCGGATTCGAACGGATCGCACCGTCGAGCATGGCGTCAACCTGTGGATTGTCGCCGACAATGTGCGAAAAGGGGCGGCCACCAACGCTGTTCAGATCGCGGAGCTTCTTTCTCACAGCAGCTACTCACGCGCTTAATCTGATCGAGCACAGAGCGGGTTCGCCGCAACTAAAAAAAATTGCCCACGAATCAACACGAATCTCCACGAAGGAATGAAATCAGAGTGGCTTTTTCCCAAAACAAATTAGTGAAGATTTGTGCAGATTCGTGGGCAAACAAACTTTGCTCAAAAAACAAGAAGTTGCAACCTTGTTATGCAAAGGGCTCGAACAAAAAATCATCTCCCCTATGATTGTCATGAAATTCGGCGGCACGTCTGTCGAGGACGCAGCCTCCATGAAAACAGTGATCGAGCTTGTTCGGCGCGAGCAGCATCGCTCTCCCGTTGTCGTCGTTTCGGCAATTGCTGGAACAACGAACCAGCTTCTTGAGTCCGCGCGGCTTTCCTGCGACCGCAGGCTCGATGATGCGATTCAGAAAATCAATCAACTCTTTGAACGACACGTCGTCATAGCAGAGAACCTGATTGACGACCGCCCCACCATTCAGCAGTTGATCTTCTCGATGAAGCAGCGCGTCGAAGCGTTGAAAAACCTCTGCCAGGGAATCGCGCTACTTGGTGAATTGACAAACCGATCTCTTGATGCCATTGCCTCGGCGGGCGAGCTTCTCTCTTCGCAGATTGTCGTGGGAGCGATGAAGCACAAACAACTGCGGTCCGTCTGGATCGATGCACGACAGTTTATGATTACCGATGAAGAATTTGTTTCCGCGAAGCCGCTCTTTTCTATCATCAACCAAAAGCTGCCGGCTGCCGTAGGGCCGCATCTCCATCGAGGCGAGATAGTTGTAACGCAAGGCTTCATTGGCTCGACGTCGCAAGGAATCACTTCCACGCTCGGGCGAGGCGGTTCTGACTATTCTGCTGCGATCATCGGCGCTG
>JANNUB010000531.1:0-5830 GCA_031394795.1 Ignavibacteriota bacterium
CCGTTCGTCTGCGCATTGGCCGCAGCCGCGATGAACAGTGCAATTATGAGTAAGCGAGACATGAGACCTCTATTAAATTTATTTTAGGACAATGAGTCTTTTCGTATCAGAAAAAGACCCGGCAACCAGTCGGTAGAAATACACACCGCTTGCCAAGCCTGACGCGTTGAATTCAAACTTGTACCTTCCTGCCTTCAAATTTTCATTCACCAGCGTCGCGACCTCTCTTCCCAATACATCAAACACCTTCAACGACACCAACCCTGAACCTTGAACCTTGAACCCTATATTCGTCGTCGGGTTGAACGGGTTAGGATAATTCTGCTCGAGCGCGAAACTCGCAGGGGTCTCGCCTCTTTCCTCTTCAACGCTTACGCGGATGGAATCGCTGCCTCCGAACTGATAATACCGCGCCGAAAATTCCTGCAGATATTGATTGGTGATATTCCCATCCCGGATGATTACCGTGTTCTCGTTGTTCTGCGTCTCGGCCGAGTTCGACCAGTTGTGTGAGCCGGTGATCGTCGCCGCATTCCAATATGGATACTCCGCGTCGATGATGCAGTACTTATGGTGCAGTAAACCGGAAGTTCCGCTCGTCTTGAGGCGAACATCAACGGCGTTGGCGCGGAGGTAATTGTATTGCGAGCCGGCGTCCGTATCGTTATCGAGATCGCCGCGGACTTTTTTGCCGGCGTTCTTCCTCCCGACCAACGCCGCAGCAATATCGTTTCTTGTCAGCGTCAGGAGTTGGAAGCCGACGGAATTTTCCGCCCGAGTAATTTCCCGCACGATCTTCGAGTTCGTTTGGTCGCTTGGACTGAAGTACGCTTCGACCGCTTTTCCGCCAATCACGAACTTATGCGGCGTATCATCCAATTTTCGCGCGCCGAATCGTGAGTTCGCGGCAATCGGTACATCGTCGCCGCTTCCCCACATTTCATTGAACTCCATCGTGTACGCGTTCGCAAGCGCCGCGTCCTGGAACTCAATCGCATTCTGGAAATCATTGTTCGTTCCGGGATCGGTCGGGTTCCATGAGCCGCTCCAAACCCACGTGCTTTCCGGCGCACCACCTCGACCATCAACAACGAAGAACTT
This sequence comes from Ignavibacteriota bacterium, assembly GCA_031394795.1. Lineage (GTDB taxonomy): Bacteria > Bacteroidota > Ignavibacteria > UBA10030 > UBA6906 > CAADGV01. The sequence goes on from JANNUB010000531.1 coordinate 1,102, forward strand.
GTTGTGCATAAGTCCGAGACCGTTATTGACCGCGTCGAAACGATCGGAGATAAGGAGAATGCCATTCCCAAAAATGAAATTGAACGCACTGGAATTCCGATTATCATCTTCACAAATCACCCGAACTTTCACGCCTCGATTCTTCGCTGCAACAAGTGCGTTTGCGATGGCAGTCCCCGGCGTTCCGCTCAAGCTGTACAGGCAGACGTCAATCGAGCGGCGTGCATTATTGATGCGCCCGGTGATTCGTTGGACAAGATTTTGATTCGCGTTCGCAGGTTGAAACCACGCAAGATTCGTGTTCACACTCTTGTTGAAGTATGCGTTGACCTCCCCCGTTGCTTGGGGAGGAGATGCGGTGCTTGCGACAAGGGTGCTTGCAAAGCTCGTATCGGTCCCCGAAGAAGAAAACGCTTTGATGTAGTACACGGTTGCCGGAAGCAGGCTGCTCAATGCCACCGTATGGTTCGTTTGAAGAGTGTCATTGCCCACAATACCCAACTCGAACAATGGGGTTCTGCCATAACGAACGCGTGTCGTTCCGTTGTGCGTTGTTCGCCAATTGATTGTGAGTGCAGTCGGCATTATCGTCGTCTCTGTAGGCAGAGACTCGATGATTGGACCGGTAGAAATCTGATCAGCAAGGAAGCGAGGAAGAAGTTGGTATCCGCCAATGTACGGCGCCGGGCTGATAAACTGACCGACAACGCCGATCACATCAAACGCGCCCGCCGGGATTGGCGTACCCACAAGGTTCGTCGCCGCGGAGATACGGATTTGCGTGCTGCCCGAAGCATCGGTGAGCGGGTAGTTGGTGTTCCCAGTCCAATTGCCGGTTCCGGTCACGGTCACGCCATTGACGCGGACAAGGCGACATTCGTATTGTTCCACTCCTCCAACTCCGTCATTAGCAATCTGTGACGCGGTCACCGTGATTGGATCCACGATGTTCCCCGTGCTCGCTATCGAATGAAGTAGCGGATTCACTATCTCCGTGAGACCGTTGAACGGCTGCACCAATCCCGACACAATAACTTCATCGCCAATATTGACTGCCGCCGAAAACGACGCGCCGAATATTCCAAGCCCTCCCGAATTATCCTGAATATACGATGGGCCGCCAAATTGATTTGCGACAGTCACTGTACCGCGCACGGTAACGAGTGTGTTGTTCCGAAGGGGAACGCCGTTCGCATCGTTTTGCTGAACAGCCGATAGCGGCAGCGGCGTGCTGTAAATAAAAATCGAAGGCTGCGTGCCTATTGCAAAAATGGAATCGGGATGAGTGCCGGTGCGAACAGGGAATGAAAAATTCGCCGTCGAATCCGCCGGAATAACATTACTCATGATAACACGCAAACTGTCGCTTCCCGGCAACGTAAGGTTCGTAACCACAACAGTGTCGCCTGCAACACTCGCGGTCGGACTTCCACCGCCCGCGAGTGCAATGTCGCCTGCCGAATGCGACCACGCCCATGTCCGTGGAACAACAATCCGCGCGCGAACCAACGTGTACGGACTTTGACCAAACACTTTTACCGTTAACGAATGACTAACTCCACCGGAAAGAATTGACGGAATAATGCTTGCCAAGCCGCGACCGATCTGGCCGCCGCCGGAGGTTGCATCCGTTTCTTGTCCCGCCGTAATCCCCCACGGCCCGACAAATAGTTGATCGCGCGTTCCATTTTCATTGAACGCCACGAGTGAATCAACAAACCCTTCGGGCACTGCAATCTTGAAGCCGCCCGAACCGTAAGTGTAGCCTTCAGTAATTCCATTATCTTCCGTTCGATATGTTCCAACCATATTGCCGCCGGAGTACGCGACAACGCCTTTGTTGACTGCTGGAGAAGTTGTTCGCACAATCCATCCGCCAGTTCCGCCGCCCGACATCGCCAGAACATTCATCGTCACTGTTGCGCTCGTCAGGTTCGTGGCAGTTGCACCGACTTTTGCGGCGCGAACTGCTACAGTCACTCCAAGCGCCGTGTTGTGTTTTGCGTAGATCCAGCCAGACCAATTCCCCCCTGCATCGATCGTCACGACAGGTTGGTTTGGATTGGCATAGGTTATCGTGTTACTCCATACATTTGTTGCGCTCCACATGTATTCATTGTTTGTACTACTATAGAGCTTGACATACGCCTGGCCACTTGCGCCTGCAGTCCAATTCTGAATTCGGACGAACACCGCGTACGGATAGCCCGTTGTTCCGGTTCCTCCTCCATCAGCGATAGCGTTGGGAATTCGAACAGCAGTAATTGTTGCTTGTCCGAAGGTCAACGTTAGCGAGGCAAAAAAACAAAGCGAGAGGGCAATAAACGCGTTTGGCGATTTCATAAGTCCCCTGAATTTAGAATAGAGCCGATGTCGTGTTTGAATTGAGATACAATCTGCTGACGGCGAGAACCGCCCCGAGAAGAGATTTGAGGGTTCGACACGCAACGCGACGGGATGCAGACAACATCTCGCGTTTCAGTGCCGAGCGAATGCAGAATTTTCATAGAACGCACGAAATCTCCGGACCAGAGGGGGCACGATGGTACCGAGTTACAATTGGGGGGGCGGATCAAGATAGAGAAAAGCAGGTGCAGTATCAATAGCCGATCGCAACGCCTTCTTCCCGCGGGTCGGGCCCGCCGAGGAAGAAACCGTTGACCTGATCGAACATTATCGCCTGCACGCGCGCGTTGTGCGCCGAAGTATGCTCGAGTGCGTAGCCCATCCGCACGAGATTTTCCATTGTATCGTATGAGAGGCTGTGCGACTCGTAAAAAATCTTGTCAGGCAGCCACTGATGATGGATGCGCGGCATTTCGACGGCATCCTGAACGTTCATTCCGAAATCTATCACATTGAGGATGATGGTTGCAACGGCCGTGGTGATCCGGCTGCCGCCGCGTCCTCCCAGCGCGAGGAACGGTTTTCCATCTTTCAGAACGATCGTCGGCGTCATCGAGCTGAGCATGCGCTTGTTTGGCGCGATCGCATTTGCTTCGCCCCCGATGAGTCCGAACATATTCGGCACCCCGGGCTTCGCCGCGAAATCATCCATCTCATTGTTCAACAAAAAACCTGCGCCGCCGACAACGAGTTTGCATCCATAGAGCCCGTTCAATGTTGTGGTTACTGCAACAACATTGCCGAACCTGTCGGCGACACAATAATGTGTCGTCTCATGCCGCTCCCCCGACTTTTCGGGGTTCGACGGAATGCCAGCACGAATGAAGGAGCTTGCAACCGCCTTCGTCGAGTCAATGCCGCCGCCGCGAACCCACGCATAGTTCTTCGAGGTGAGCCACTCGACCGGCACGTTCACAAAATCCGGATCGCCAAGATACTCCGAGCGGTCGGCATACGCGCGCTGGGCTGCCGCGGCAAAAAGATGAACGGTTCGGGAGGAATTGTGACCTTTGCTTTTCAGATCAAACCGCTCAAGCATGTTGAGCATCTGCAGAAGCACAACGCCGCCTGCGGAAGGAGGAGAAGCAGTGATGACATCGTACCCGCGATACGTCCCGTACAACGGTACACGTTCGATGGGGCTGTAGATTTCCAGATCCTCTTTGGAAATAATTCCACCGTTCCTTTGCATCTCCGCAATGATCCGGTCCGCGATATCGCCCTTGTAGAATCCGTCGCGTCCTTTTGCGCGGATTACTTTGAGCGTTTTTGCAAGGTCGCCCTGGCGGAGTACATCGCCTTCGTTGTACGGGGTTCCCCGGTTTGAAAACGCGTTGAGGGAGGGAATGAAAGCCGAGAAATCGGCGAGACTGCTCCGAAAACCTTCCGCCTGTCGTTCAGAGAGACGAAATCCTCTTTCCGCAATCTCGATCGCGCGCGCCATCACGGCGCCGCGTTTCATCGTACCGTATTTCTCCAGCGCATGGAGAAGTCCCGCAACGCTTCCCGGTACTCCTGCCGCAAGCGCGCCATACTCGCTTTTCTTCGAGATGAAATTGCCCGACGAGTCCAGGTACATTGTGCGCGTGGCGCTCGATGGCGCCTTCTCGCGAAAATCTACCATGGTGGATTTTCCATCCGCGAGACGGATCAGCATGAATCCCCCGCCGCCAATGTTGCCTGCCTCGGGGAACGTCACCGCAAGAGTAAAGCCGACGGCAACTGCCGCGTCAACGGCGTTGCCGCCGCGTTTCAACACATCCACGCCGGCAAGTGTTGCCAGCGATTCAGCGGAGACAACCATTCCGTGCTTCGCGGCAACGGGCTTACGCCAGGAGCCGTGCAGCGTTCCCGAAAGGACCGTGAACGCTGCACATGCAAGAATGAGTGAACGAAGAAGTTTTGGGAAGCGCATTCTGAATCAGAACGGCAAGTCTTCGCCTTTTTCCACCGGAGGCATTTCAGGCTCGGACACCTGGGATGGAGCACCGGAGTTTTCAGCGCCGGGACGTCCGCTGCCGCCGCCAAGCATGATCATGTTGTCAGCGACGACTTCGCTAATATATCGTTTCTGCCCGGTATTTTTATCGTCGTAGCTACGGTTTTGAATTCTCCCTTCGATGTAAACCTTCTGTCCCTTCTTCAGCCACTCGCCGCAAATTTCCGCAAGCTTTTGCCATGCAACGATGTTGTGCCACTCGGTTTTTTCTTGCGCGTTACCGTCTGCATCTTTCCAACTTTCGGGTGTTGCGAGAGAGAAGTTTGCGACAGCTTTGCCGGTTGCTGTGTAACGCAACTCCGGGTCTTTGCCAAGATTGCCGAT
>JANNUB010000560.1:0-3384 GCA_031394795.1 Ignavibacteriota bacterium
CATCAGCAACCGAAACAACCACTCCAGCCCGCTTCGTTGGATGAACCGGGGTGCTTGCTTTACTCTTCCTGTATGGAAATCAAATGCGGCACCAACTGAGATGATAAAATGCACACGAACGTACTGGGAAAGCCTTTCAGCAAAGCGTTCTTGCTTCGGCGTACTCAAGCCGACCCATACAATATCGGAATTGGTTCGATTAATTACTTCACCGAGGTCACGAAATTCTTCGTGCGTCATTTCTCTAAATGGTGGAGCGTAGACTCCTGAGCAATTACTGTTGTTGAACCTTCGCGCTGTTGCGTCCCTCAATTCTTCTGCGACACCCTGTTTTCCGCCGCAAAAAAAATGTTTGATGCTCAAGTTCGTCGACCGCTCCATGACAGCAGCAAAAAAATCTGGTCCGTAACAGCGCTCCATTTGCTTCGCTCCCTTAAACCTGCCAAGCCAAACGCCAGGAACACCATCAGGGAGATTCATGTAGAAGCGATTCAGCGTCTCAAAGAAATCTCGGTTCCTTTGAGCATAAACTAACCCATGTGCACCAGTGGCACTTATGAGACGGTTTCGTTTCTCATTATCCTCATGGCAAATCTTGACAACATCGTTTACTGCATCTGAAAGCGACATGTCAAACAGAGGAACATCAAAGATAGTTACGGACATTGGGAACAATCAATGCAGTGATTGAGTAGCGTTACGCGCTCAGGAGAACGAATTTGCGATCTCGCACACGTTTGCAACCTCTTTATCGGTTAAGGTCGGGATAAAGTGGCAGCGAATCGATCTCATGAGCGAGCATTTCGTTACAGGAAAATCGTCGTTATGATAGCGCAACTCCGCATTCGATTCTTGAAGGTGAATAGGCATATCGTGATGCAACGTTGCTGGATATTGTTAATATCGAACAGCTGCAATCCCTGTTATCTGCTTTTGATTTCTGCTTGCGCTTGGATTTTTCATGAGCGAATTACAGCTTATCGTCTGAGTATTCTTTGTATGCGACAATACTCTTTGTCAGCGTCAGGAATTTCTCGTCCAGAACACGTGCATCTGGAAACAGCATTTGTAATTCGCTCCTACCGAGCAGCTTCAGCCGAGCCAATTCATCGAGTATGTTTTCGTTATTTCGTTTCAGGTGCGAGTACGGCCATCTCAAACCGATGAAACGTTTTGCGTTTTCAGGTAGAAACTCGAAAAAGGGAAAGCAGAAATGTGGCTCGACGGGGAAGTATTTAGAGGGAGTTTGCACCCAATACCTGTCACTAACCCGACGCACTTCATTTGCAAAAGCCCTCTGAGCATCAAGTGTCCCAACATGTTCTATTACACTGTTTGAATAGACAATATTGTAGGCCTTGCCGCGGATTACACGCATATCACAAGCACTGAACTCGACAAATTTGATGAGCTTGGGTTTGGGATCAAATCTGATATTTAACAGCGTCACGTTCTCTTCCATTCCGGTATTGAGCCAAGTTGCCTCAGTGCCGCCGACATCAAGGATGGTCTCCCCGTTTTGAACAGATAACAGTTTTTTGAATAGTTCAAAGCGTCGTCTTCTGAACCTAGAACTCAAAGAATTTGGGTTCGTGTTGTCAGCTATCGATTCATACAAGCGGCCAAGCATCTTGCTTCTCGGAGTTGGTCTTCAATCTGAATGAAACGGTCTCTCTGAATTCTGTGAGGACTTCTTCAACCGTAATGATAATTGAGTTTCCCGTAATGCCGGTACATCCTTACGCTCATGCAATGGTTCTGTAGTATTCCAGGAGTTGTGTTTCGAATTGCTGTGGACTGAAGATTGTAAGAAAGCGTTGCTTTGCTGCATCGCCCAGTCGTCGACAAGCATTCCGGTCACTATGCACTTCGCAGAGGGCTGCAAACATTTCATCAATGGCGTGCGGCGGCACTATTCTGCCGGTTTCATGATCGATTACGATTTCTCGCATCATGCCGATATCGTAGACAAAACTTGGCACGCCACATGCGGACGCCTCAAGAATCGAGACCGGGAACCCTTCGTACCGTGAGGGAAGAAGAAACACATCCGCGCGCCCGAGCAGCTCATCCTTTGCCTTTCCACGCACCTGTCCGAGAAGTCGCACATTTGTCAATGCCTTCGCGACGACTGCCTCCCGGACTCTTTGCTCATCCACTGCCGAGTTTGCGTTCCCTGCCACAAGGAAGACCGCGTCAATGCCACCCTTCTTACAACGCTCGGCAATCGCCAGAACGTCAAAAAAACCTTTTTGCTCACTCAGCCTTCCAAGAAAAAGGACTTGCAACTTACCCGTTGGGATTAATTTCTGAGAAGAATCTTGTCTGATGATTATAGAGCTTGGGATCGAATTGTAAAGACACTGTACTTTGTCTCCTGGAACATCGGGGATTGATCGAATGTAGTCTCGATATTGCTTGCCGAGCACAAGGAATAGATCGCTTCGCTTGATTGCGTAACGGAAAAGTTCTGTCGCGATTCCGTTCTGCGTTTCTGATGGAAAAACGTTAAGCTCATGCTGAGGATTCGTATGATAATGCAAAATGACTCTTAGACGAAGCAATTTCAACACTAGCAGATTGAGAAAATCACTTAAGAACGCGAGATCTCCCGCCGTGTGGTAATGCACAAGGCACGGACGTTTGGTGAACACAAGAAACACCAAGCGAAATAACAAACGGAGTCTTCGACCAATGTACACCAACCGAATCCTTCGCTTGTCCGTTTCCACATGCATACTACCGTGCGTTGTGCTCACAACAACCATCTCGTATTCCTGCGCCAGTCGCGGCGACGTCAGAATTATCTCGCTCACTACAGAAACGCCGCCGTAATCAGGTGGTCTCTTTCCAACTAGAAGAATCCGTGGCTTCTTCGCTTTCATTCTACTGCTTGACATCATTTGATCGGCCGCGCCTTGGCGCAAATTTCATCATACAACTCGAGCAAGCGACGCACATGATTCTCAATTGTGTGCTGAGCGCGTGCTCGCTTTTGGGCTCTTATGGATTTCCTTTTGCTGTCGTCAGGGCAATTCAGAACATCAAGCAGCCGTTCTGTCAGCGACCGAACGCTTGATGGCTCGAAGAACGTAACATTTTCTTCACCTCCACTTATTTCCATCATTGCAGACGTCCGCGCAACGACGCAAGGTACGCCGATCATCAAAGCCTCCACCAAAGCAAGTGCAAACGTGTCTCTGAGGGTCGCGAAAACAAACAAATCGAATTGTGCAACCAGACCAACCGCATCTTCTCGTGGACCGAGAAAATGCACATGCGATTCAAGATGAGCACCTTTCACAAAAGAGACGCATCGCTCATATAACGACGGATCCAAGCCCGATCTGCCTCCAACGAGAATTAGATGCGCTTCCACTGCAT
>JANNUB010000561.1:0-1880 GCA_031394795.1 Ignavibacteriota bacterium
CACACGGATTTTTTCACCTTCGCGGCTTCTTCCAGCACGTAGCGCAACGTGGTGATAAAAGTGTAAATTCGGCAGCCCAAATCTTGTAGATCGACGAGCAGCAAATCAAACGTATCCATCATCGTCGCCGTTGGGCGGCGCACGTTGCCATAGAGACTAAACACCGGAATGCCGTGAACGGGATCATTGAAATCCGGTGACTCGACCATGTTGTCTTGCTTATCGCCGCGCAGGCCGTGCTGCGGGCCGAAGGCTGCGGAAAGTTTGATGTCGGGCAAGGCCGCCAGCGCATCAAGCGAGTGCGTTAAGTTGCGCGTTACCGAGGCCGGATGCGCAAGCAACGCAACGCGGCGTCCGGCGAGGGGTTTGCGCAGTGTGGCGTCAGCAAGCAAACGTTCTAGGCCAAATTTCATACGGAAATCTTCAATCTCTTTGGGTTGGATTCCCCGTGGCTTGTCACGAAAGAAATTTAGGTTTTAGGGGTTGATACCCGTTGCTTGTTGCGGGGTAGTTCATTAAGCGTAAGCGCCCTGTAGGAAAAGTACAAGTTTCTCTTGTGAGCAATACTTACGACAAGCTATGTAAAACCGGGGCAAATTTGAGCGCCCCGCGTTTTCAGCCAACGCCGAATTACCGCCTAAATGACATGCGCACTTCTTAATCCGGTTTGTGAGCCCGGCACAAACCGAGTTATTGACGACGTCAAGTATTTTCGATACTCTTTTGTTAGGATTACGAATCAGCGACTAGCAGGAAAAAAGCTCAAAGAACCAGCCTTGATTCGAGCACAAGATTGGTCCGGCACCCATTGCCGTATAGAAAATTCCTCGCTGTTTGGTTGATGTGTAGGCACTCCCAAATCGCTGAATAAGACAGCAGGAGGTTGCAATTCATTCAGAAACAGGTTGGTGGCGAGGGTTGTGTCGCGAAATGGGTCACGAGGCGCGGCTTTACTTGCTCAAGGAATGGCCGAGTGCCGTTCTTGTGGCCGCGCTTGTTTTCATCATTCATCATCAATTCCACTGGTTAGACGCAGTCGACGGTTACGCGTTTTTGGGGATTGGCCACGAAGGCTTTGTAGAGCGTTTGAACAAACCTAAGCGCGTGGTTGCGGTTCTTATTGACCAGGCCGCTCACCAGAGTCGATACCGGGAACAATCGCCACTCAGCCGTTGCCAGCTACATCGAGACTTGAAGCGGCTTTACGCTGCCAAGCCGAGTCTTGTTGCAATCGACATCGACATCTCGCCCGCTAATTGGTTGATCGGACGTTCTGCCCCCGCGCTTAGCGCATCGCTCGCTGGCTGGCGCTGCTCGCCTGCCGAATCTGTTGTAGACAACGAAGCAGACTGCGAAGAAAAACTGTATTGCATGATCAAGGACGAAAAAGATACGACAACGGTCATCATGAAGCCATTTGACGTATCTTCTAACGCCACAGAATTGAAGCGCCTAAAAGAAGCATGGATGACCAAAATGAAGCTGCCGAATGTGCGTTTCGGTATCGCAGAAGTCCCGGTCAGATATGGTCTTGTTATCAAGCAGTACGGCAAAGGGAACGACTGGTTTGCCGCGCAAGTTCGAAATCCAACCCCTGAGTCGGGCGGCGAAGACGATGACGATAAGGAATTCCAGTACATTGATCCTCGTGGCTATGCCGAGATCGATCCAATTCCTTTAAGTACGTTGGATAATTTGACCGACGAGGCTGCGACCGCGCACTTAGCAAAACGACTTAACGACGCTTTTCGTGCGGCCGGTACTCGCGTCGCGTTCTTTGGGGGCGCGTACGGGCAGGACGATCAGTATTTAACACCCATTGGCGAAGTTTACGGCGTCGAGGTACAGGCGGCCGCGTACCTTTCGAAGGGGCTTGGTCA
>JANNUB010000566.1:0-1634 GCA_031394795.1 Ignavibacteriota bacterium
GAGCAGCTTCGATTCTCTGTCGATGTCCTCGCGGAACAGCGAGTGCATGAAGAACGCGAGGTTGAAGGTCGTGGGCGTGAAATCGCCGGAGAAGAGCAGCGTGTCGATGGCCTTGCGCATCTCCGCGGTCTCGGCGTAGCGGCCGGCGGGATCGGCGGCAAGCGAACGGCCCAGGATCTCGGCGATCGGCTTGGGCAGCAAGTCGTCGTCGCCAGTGGGGCTCTGCAGCTTGGCGCCCGCGAGGCGTTCGGCGATCGCGGCCGAACGGCCGCCCTGGAACAGCGGCTGGCCCGTGAGGGTCTCGAAGAGAATCGCGCCGACGGCGAAGATGTCCGAGCGCGTGTCGCCCATCCCGCCGCCGTCTTGCTCGGGCGCCAGGTATAGCGTCTCGTCATCGCGCAGCCCGGCCGCCTCGCGCGGCTTGCTCGGCCAGTAGCCGAAGCCGCGGAGCCGCACCTCGCCTTCGAACGACACGAACACGCTTCCGGGGTTCACGAGGCCGTGGTAGTAGCGAACGCCCGCGTCCGTCTTCCGGCCGTGCGCGTACTCGAGCGCGGAACAGATCTTGCTGGCGATGAGCAGGGTGTGGTCGACTGAGAACGGAAAGCCGTCGCGCCGGCAGCGGGCGAGAATGCCCTTCAGGCTCTTGCCCTCGACGAACTCGTACGAGATGTAGTACGACGCGTCGACCTTGCCGATCCCGTAGATCTTGGAAATGTTGGGGTTCTGGAGCTGCGCGGCCAGCTTCGCCTGGTCCATCAGGTTCTTGGCGAAATCGGCGTTCTTCGACAGCTCGGGGCCGAGCCGAAGCAGGGCCACGATCTTCTCGAGACCCGTGCTCCCGAGCTTCGCGGCGCGGTACTCGGAGCCAAGTCCCGAGCTTTCGACCTCGTCCAGCAGAACGAACTTGCCGAACTTTTCCTTCTTCGCCATGTACTGGCTAACCCCCGCTGTGGCTTGGACTTTGGGGGGCAAATCTAGCATCCCACCTCGAACCCGTCAACAAACCAGCCGTGCGGGGCCGTTAGAATCTCGAGCATGCCTCGGCGCGCGGCGATCTTCTCAATGCTTGCGATCTTCGTGGGCGCTCGGCCGGGCGACCCGGCCTTCGTCGACGAGGGACGCGGCTGCGGAGCGACACCTGCCGGTTCCCGCAACCTGCTCGCGCTCCACCTCTTCGACGCAGGCCGCGGGCTCCGGGCGGTGGCCGAAGGGGGTGAGCTGGACCGGGACATCGACCACGTGGCCCTGCTCGAAGACCGAGGAGATCTCGTGGCGCGTACGAATCCCCTGGATCTCGCTGGTACTGCCGTCCGGCTGGCCCCCAACGCAGCAGGGGGCTACGACGCGACGCCCGTGGAGCTCGGCCTCGAACCGGGCCCGACACGCCTTGCCCTTGGCAACGACGACGTGGCAGCGGTGGAGCTGCCCTTCGCGTTCCCATTCTTCGGCATGCGCCACACGCGCGCCTACGTGCACTCGGACGGCAGCGTCACGTTCGTCGCTCCCGACGCGTCGCCGAGCGACCGGGGTCTCGGGCGTCTGCTCGCGGGCCCGCCCCGCATCGCCCCGTTCCTCGCCGACCTGGCACCAGCGGCGAGCGGACGCGTCTCCGTATCGCTCCTTGCCGAGCG
>JANNUB010000597.1:0-4220 GCA_031394795.1 Ignavibacteriota bacterium
GTTGGCGACTTCATGCTGAAGCTGCACGGTCCGCAGACCGACATGCAGTCTGGCGAGCAGTTCTCCCCTGTCGAATGGCTTCACAAGATAATCATCCGCGCCGGCTTCCATTCCCTCGATCCGGTACTCGACTTCCTTGCGTGCCGTGACCATGATAACATAGGGCGACGTCGTGCGACGTGGTTCTTCCTTGATTTGTTTGATGAGACTAATGCCGCTGACCTCCGGCAAATTCCAGTCGAGCAGCACCAGGTCGGGCGATCCTTTCTCTAAGAGCTTCCATCCTGTCGTCCCATCGGTTGCCGTCAGCACACGATACCCCTCAAGCTTGAGCATCATCGTTGTCAGCTCGATGTACGAAGGGTCATCGTCAATGAGCAAAATAGTCGCGGGTTTCGATTCCATCGTCATCTCCAACGCTTCATCCAACATAAAGTGATTTCGTATTCACGCCGACGCCGAGCGTCTTCAAATTCAAGTGCAGCTCCATCACATGATGAATGTGATGTTCGAGCGCAAACGTGCAGTAGCGCCAATAGGCAACTCTTCCCATCTGCGGCGTGTCGAGCGTCCCGGTTTGAAATTGCTCTTCGGCAAGCGATGAAACGACGCCTTTGAATTTCTCAACCGCATCTGTCAGCCGCCGAAGCGCGACCTCGACACTCGAAGATTCGTGCGCTCTGTTCGCGACCATGATTTCTCTGAGCGATTTGTACGGCAGTTCTTCGTTGTTCATCACCATCGCGAAGAACGCAAGCGAGCCGGGAATATGCCGGAGCAGCTGTCCAATCGAAAATGATTTCTCGGTCAATTTCCAATCGAGTTTATCGGAGGGAACGCCGCGGAACATCGGCTCGGTCGGTTTTACGACCTCATCGAACCAGGAAAGGTATTGATCTTTGGTCATGTCGGGATAAGGTTAAGAAAGAGATGAAAGAAATGCAATGGGACACTAAAGGACAGTTATAGATAGGAACGCCGTCTACGACCCGTAGGGATGACGCGGATTGAACGGATATTGATACGGATTTTTCTTTTTGTCCGACCCGTCCGAAGGACCCCTTCGGGGAAGGGTTCCTTCGGACGGACAGCTTCAACATTTCACTTTTTAGGTGACGCGATATTCCCTCGCACAGTACAACCAATCCATGCAAAGCCGTCCAATCCGCGTTATCCCTACGGGTCGTAGTCCGCGTTCTATTTCTTCAGGCATCCGATACGCTAAATCGAATTTCAGTGAACGCATCACGAGAGACTATGAAGAGCTGTTGACTTCGCGCTTCATGCTGTGTAATTTATGCACCAATCAAGCATTCCTGAACAGACCATGCCTTCTTTCCGCGCCTACGCCAAGATCAATCTCGGCCTTCGCATTCTCGAAAAGCGTCCCGACGGTTACCACAACATCGAAACGGTGTTTCACAAAATAGACCTGTTCGATGAAATCCTCTTTCGGCCTGCACCATCGCTCACGGTGACGAGCTCCTCCGAAGACGCCCCAGGGGACCAATCCAACCTTTGCTTCAGGGCTGCGCGAGCGCTCCAAAATCATTTGAAGACCGACGAGGGCGTTCACATCTCCCTTATCAAGAACATTCCGGTCGGAGCGGGACTCGGCGGCGGCAGCTCGGACGCGGCAACGGTCCTGCGGCATCTGCCGCGCTTCTGGAACCGCATCGTTGATGAGCAAACGCTCGATACGCTCGCCCTTCAGCTCGGAAGCGACGTGCCATTCTTCCTCGGCAATTCTTCAGCCATCGGAAAAGGACGCGGTGAACAGCTTGAGTTTTTTGATCTGGCTATCCCCTACATCATCCTCGTGTGCAACCCGAACATTCGCATTTCAACCGCGTGGGCTTACATGAATATCACGCCGCATGACCCTTCCCGGCAAAAGAGTCTGATGGGAGTCTTGCGTGACGGAATGAAAAAGCCGCTTCAACTTGCGAGCGGATTGAGAAACGATTTCGAATCAATTGTCTTCGCGGAGTATCCTGAGGTGCTACGGATAAAGGAAGTAATGCTGCGCGGCGGCGCGGTGTTTGCATCTCTGTCGGGGAGCGGCTCGTCGGTGTATGGGTTCTTTCAGAAGGCGGATTCGGCGGCAGATGTTTCCCATGTGTTCCGTGCAAAGGGCTACAAGACGTTCTTGACGAAACCGCATTTTACATGGTAGCCTCTACCGTATCGCCTCGATCATCAACTCGCGCACGCGATTCAGGATTTCTTCCGGCATATATGGTTTGCCGATCAGATCTTTTGCGCCTGCGCTCAGCAGGTTTTTTCTGAGCGTGTCGTCAATATAGCCGCTTGCGAAAACCACTTTGACGTCAGGATTCAATTCCATCAGACGCTGGAACACTTCCCATCCGTCCATGCGCGGCAAGCCAAGATCGGTGAGAACCAGTCCGATTTCATCCTTCCTCTTTGCATACAACTCCACTGCCTCAAGACCATCCGCTGCCGTGAGCACGCTGTACCCTTTGCTCTCCAGAAGCCCTTTGACGAGTTCAAGCAGCATCGCTTCATCTTCGACAACCAGAATCGTCTCCGCATTTCCCTTCAGCACCTCTTCGGAGAACGTCGCCTCGATTTCGTATTCTGCATCATCCCGGCGAATCGGGAAGTACAATGTGAATGTTGTTCCCTGGCCGACCACGCTCTCGACTTCGACGAAACCTTTATGGCTCTTCGTCACACCGTAAACAACGGCAAGGCCAAGCCCCGTCCCTTTGCCGATTTCTTTCGTCGTGAAGAACGGTTCGAACATTCTCTGCACCACTTCCGGGGGCATCCCTGTGCCGGTATCGCTCACACGAATGCAGGCATAGACCTGTTCGTGTGCTTCGGGATGGCGTACACGCAAAGAGGGTCCGCTCATTACCTCGCTTACGATCGTTATCTTGCCGCCGTTGGGCATTGCATCACGAGCGTTCACGCACAGGTTGAGCAACGCCTGATGCACTTGATTTGAATCCGCGACCGTTTGGGGCATTGCCGGATCAAGTTGCAGCACAAAATCAATCATCTTCGAGAATGTTTCCGACAACATCTTTTGGAGCTCTTCAATGACCGAGTTGAGATTGACGGATTCGAACACGATGTCATCGCGCCGCGCAAATGTGAGTATCTGCTTCACAAGTTTTGCACCCCGCCGCACGGCACGATCAATCGTCTCGACACTGTCCGCCTTTTTCGCCAGCTCCGGGTTTTTGTGCATGAGCAAATGCGTGTGGCCCATGATAATGGCGAGGATGTTGTTGAAATCGTGCGCAATGCCGCCGGCAAGCGTCCCGATCCCCTCCATCTTTTGCGCCTGCCGAAGCTGCTCTTCCAGCGTCTTGTGCCGCGTGTTATCGAAGATGTAGCCTTTGATCTCGACAAGGTTGCCTTCGGCATCGAGCTTTCCGATCACATTTTGGATCACAGAAACAGGCGTGCCGTCACGTCGTCGAAGCTCCACCTCGTAGTATTCGAGCTTTTTGTTGAGCCGAACCAAATCTCGCACTTCCGCAAAGGCGCGCGACTTCGGATAGAGCGCAATGAGATTGTACTGCAACGCATCAGCCACCGACTTGAAACCGAAGATGCGTGCGAAGGATGGATTACACTGCAGCAGTTTTCCATCCGGTGTACAAATGAACGCGCCTGCCAGATCATCATCGAAGAACTCGCGAAGCTTTTCTTCGCTTGCGCGCAGCGCTTCGACAGCGTTCTTTCTCTCCACGACCGCGCGGTGACTATTGACCGCCTTCTCCACGGTGAGTGGAAGAACTTTCAGGTACTTGCGCTCCGGATCTTTGATGAGATAATCGAAGGCGCCGGACTTCATTGCCTTCACGGCAATCTCTTCATTTCCATGCCCGGTAATCATAACGAGCGGCGTGCCCTTGGCGGCTTCACACACTTCGAGCGCTGTGCCATCGCCGAGATTGAAATCGGAGATGATGGCGTCGAACTTCGTCGTTGCCAGCTTCGCCCTCGCATCGGCGAGAGACTTCACCATCTCGAAGTGATACGGAAGCTTCTCGCCTACGACGTGGCGCTTGAATGCCATTTGATCGACAATATCGTCTTCAATCAGGAGTATGCGAATCGCATCCATTGTTCTTCCGTTCAGCAAGTTCCGTTCAGACAGTTTTATTCAGAAAGTTCGCTCAGCGTCCAGTACAGGTTGATGTTGCGCACTACTTCAACGAACTGCGGATACTCGACCGGCT
>JANNUB010000067.1:0-3265 GCA_031394795.1 Ignavibacteriota bacterium
GCTCGATCCGGAGCAAGTGCGGGAAATGAATATTGGACTGGATGAGCTGATGAAGCTTCTTCGACCGGGTGAAGACTCAAAGGAGATTCGCGAGTGGCATGAGAATAGTCGGTTCCTGTATGACATCTGTATGAATAAGAATGTTCTCGATTATGTTGAAGATATTCTGGGTCCGGATTTCTATTTGTGGGGTTCCAACTTCTTCATAAAGCAGCCGCACAGCAATGCAATTGTCGGATGGCATCAGGACAGCTACTACTGGCCTCTCGATCCAAAGATTTCTGCAACTGTATGGCTTGCGTTAGAGGATGTGGATGAACACAACGCGGCGATGAACGTGATACCGGGCTCGCACAAGGCTGGTTTGCTCAAGCATTCACGATCAACAGATACCGATTCTGTACTGACGCTCGAATGTGAGCGAGGTCAGTTCCAGGAGGACAGAGCAGTCTCGCTTAATCTCAAAGCGGGCCAGATTTCAATTCATGATGACAAGCTTGTTCATGGTTCTCCGGCAAATCATTCCGACCGCCGACGGGCGGGCCTGACCGTTCGCTACTCGAGCACCGTGGTGAAATGCGATTTCTCCGTCAATCCCCACTTCAAGACGTATCTCTGTCGCGGCGATGATGTATACAAGTACAATCCAGTGGGGAGCGTGCCGACGCAGAAGTATGGCAGGCTCGATCGAAAACACGTCAGCGTGGAAGAGGCCGGTGCTGAAGCCGAACGGAAACTTGGACTGATCCGCTAGCATAGGAGTAGCAATCGAATCAACATGGGACCATTACGTTTTGTTGTTATCGGCCTTGGGGGATATGGTTTAGTCCACATCGAAGCTGTGAGGTGGCTTGCCGAGCAGGGATTGGGAAAACTTGTTGGCGTCGTTGCTCTGGATGTCGACCGTCGGCAAAGGCCGACTCTGGTAGAATCACTTCTCAAGCAGCACGTTACGCTGTATGACAGTGTGGAACATTTCACATCCGCAGGCGTTTCCACCGCCGATGCGTTAACCGTCCCTATCGCGATCAACATGCATGTGCCCATAAGTATCGCGGCGATGCGTGCAGGGTTGCACGTCTACTGTGAAAAGCCTGTCGCGGGAACCGTACAAGAAGTAGATCAACTCATTGCAGCGGAGAAGGAAACCGGGCGACGCATCGCGATCGGCTTTCAGCATATCTACAGCAACTCGATCCAGCAACTCAAATCACGCATTTGTGACGGGAGACTTGGAAAGGTACAGGAGCTGGCATTGATGTGTGGATGGCCGCGCAGCCAACAGTACTATGCTCGCAACGAGTGGACAGGGAAGTTGCGATTTGGAGGAGACTGGATTCTTGACAGTCCGGCGAACAACGCCCACGCGCATTACGTACTCAACGCGCTGTATTTGTGTTCGGCTGATCCCAAAGGGTCAGCCAACCCTCATACGCTTCGTGCCGAGCTCTATCGGGCAAACACGATCGAAGGCCCCGACACAGTGCAAATGCAATTCGATACAACTGATGGATCAAAAGTGTTCAGCATCCTCACTCACGCGAATGGGAGGGAAAACGGACCCCACATGCAATTGGATTGTGAACGCGGAAGAGCGTACTGGCAAACGGATAACGGCAAAACGATCGTCAGGTACAAGAACGGCAACACAGAAGAGTTCGACAATCTCACCCATGACAAGTGGCGCTATGAGGGGTTCAGGGATTTTGTCCATGCTGTGCAGCAGGGAAGAAATCCCCTGTGCACCCCGGAACTTGCACGTTCACAATCGTTGACCATTAATGCTATGCATGAAAGTTGCGCTGAGATTCGTTCTATTTCAGAAGAACATATCTCTGAAGTGGAAGACTGGGAAATGTTCCCGCCTAACACGAAGGGAAGGTTTCGGCGCGTTCGAGGAATGGACGAATACATGAGGGTGGCGCTGGAAGAGCGATGCTTTTTCAGTGAATTGGAAATCCCGTGGGCCAAGACCTCTTCTTCAACGCCGTTTGTTATTGAGGGTTACAAACATTTTCCATCGACCGATGCACCGATCGACGCGAGACCGTAAGATTCCTCGTCTAATCAAATCGTCTCATGTCGTAAGGAAAACATCGTCAATAACCTCAAACGAATAATAGTAAGGAGTAGTGTCATTGAAACAGAATGTCTTGTCTTTTAGCAAGGGACTAATTGAGGTCGGCAGAAGAACGTATGAAAGAGGCTATGTCGCCTCAAACGACGGCAATATGAGCGCGCGCATTGGTAAGAACCGCGTCATGATAACTCGGAAGGGTATCAGCAAAGGTTTCATGAAGGCAAAAGATCTGATCATTGTGGATATGAACGGCAGAGTGATACGCGGCAATGCAGAACCATCATCCGAGGTGTTCATGCATCTTCAAATCTACAAGGAACGACCTGATGTTCACAGTGTTTGCCACGCGCATCCGCCGTATGCGACTGGATTTGCAGTCGCCGGAAGGTCTCTTGATCAACATGTACTACCGGAAGTTATTATTTCTTTAGGGACAATTCCGTTGGTCGAATACGGAACTCCGGGAACAGCTGATTTTTACAAACCGCTTCTGCCTCTCATAAGTAGTTTCGATGCCTTCCTCCTCGCCAACCATGGCGCGCTCACGGTGGGAAAAGATGTCTTCGATGCCTATCACAAAATGGAAACGCTTGAGCACTTTGCACATATTGCATTTGTTGCCACGCAGCTTGGGAAGGTAACTTCACTACAAGCGAAACAAGTTCAAACGTTGATAGAGGCAAGACCAAAATATGGTATAAGAAAAAATGTGGGGGCGAAAACCGCTGAAGGCAAATCATTATTGAAATAGAGTGTGCTCATGTCAGGGTCAGTCTCAAAATTTCTTGCTGCTGATTTCGGTGCAGAATCCGGGAAGATATTTGTCGGCATCGTAGAAGCGGATAAAATTTCCCTCGAAGAAGTCCACCGATTCCCCACCATGCAAATCACGGTCGATAGTCATCTTCATTGGGATATTCAGTATCTGTTTACGGAACTCAAGAAGGGGTTATCGCTCGCCGTTCAAAAGGGGCACGGCGATATCAGCTCAATCGGAATCGATACCTGGGGTGTTGACTTTGGATTGATAGGCAAAAATGGAAGCCTCATCGGTCCTCCGTTTGCGTACCGGGATTCTCGCACCAACGGAATGATGGAAAGAACGTTTGAAAGGATTTCTCGAAAGGAAATTTATTCTTCAACCGGCATTCAGTTTATGCAGATCAACACGCTGTTCCAGCTCTA
>JANNUB010000069.1:0-8075 GCA_031394795.1 Ignavibacteriota bacterium
CTATATCGAGCGCGTGAAGAATTAGCTTCCCTTGCATTTTGTCAGGAGTGTAAATGGATCTTGAATATGTTACCAAACTGATTGACCTTCTCGCGAAGAGCAAGATTGATGAGCTTGAGATTGAAGAGGATGGAAAGAAGATTCGCATCGCGAAAAATCTTCAGCCTTTTGCAGCGGTGCAGCCGACAGTGTTCAATGTCGCGCCGGCTGCATCGCCGGCTGGCGCAGTGTTGCCGCAGGCGTCGGCAGCCGTTGTCGCGCCAGCAGCTCCCGCATCGGGCCCGAAACTCCATGAAGTTCGGTCTCCCATTGTCGGGACATTTTATCATGCTTCCGCTCCTGATGCGGCCGCGTTCGTTCAGGTTGGCTCCGTCGTGCAGAAAGGGACGATCCTTTGCATCATCGAGGCGATGAAACTGATGAACGAAATTGAAAGCGACTTGGCCGGCAAAATTGTACAGATCATGATCGAAAATGGCCAGCCTGTCGAATACGACCAGGTCCTCTTTCTTGTCGAACCCGCATAACCGGGGGGACCAGTGTTCAAGAAAGTTCTGATCGCCAACCGGGGAGAAATTGCCCTCCGCATTATCCGCGTCTGCAAACAGTTTGGAATAAAGACCGTTGCCGTGTACTCAAAGGCCGATGCCGATTCGTTGCATGTGAGATTTGCCGACAAAGCGGTGTGTATCGGTCCCGCGCCCGGGAAAGAAAGCTACCTCAAGATGCCACGCATCATTGCTGCCGCCGAGATTACCGGAGCCGAAGCAATTCATCCCGGCTACGGATTTCTTTCCGAAAATGCAGGCTTCGCGGAGATATGCAAAACGTCGGGGTTCAAGTTCATTGGTCCAAATCCTGAGACGATTACCGCGATGGGGGACAAAGCCGTGGCGAAAGAGACAATGAAGAAAGCGGGCGTTCCTGTCGTTCCCGGCAGCGACGGTGTTGTGCCTGACGTTGAGGAAGCAAAGAAGATTGCAAAAGAAATCGGACTGCCGGTTATCATCAAAGCTGTTGCCGGCGGCGGCGGGCGCGGCATGCGCGTTGTGCGCGAAGAGTCCGAGCTTGAGAACGCATTCAAGACTGCACAGCACGAAGCGGAGACGGCGTTTGCCAATCCTGCTCTGTACATCGAGAAATATGTCGAGCAACCGCGCCATATCGAGATTCAGGTGTTTGGCGATCAGCACGGCAACGTCGTGCATTTCGGAGAACGGGATTGCTCCGTGCAGCGACGACATCAAAAGCTTATCGAAGAGTCGCCATCTCCGTTCGTTGACGAAACGCTTCGCACAAAGATGGGCGAAGCGGCGATAAAGGGGTGCAAGGCAGTGAACTATGAAGGCGCGGGAACGGTCGAGTTCCTTGTTGACAAGGATAAGAATTTTTTTTTCATGGAAATGAACACGCGCATTCAAGTCGAACATACCGTAACGGAAGAAGTGACCGGGCACGATTTGATAAAACTGCAGTTGCGCGTTGCGGCGGGAGAGAAGCTGCCGCGAAAGAAGATCCGGCACGAAGGACACGCCATGGAGTGTCGCATCAACGCCGAAGATCCCGCGAACGGGTTCCGACCGAGTCCGGGAAAAGTGACTGACTTTCACATGCCCGGCGGGTTCGGCGTTCGCGTCGATACGCACTGCTACTCGGGATATGTCGTTCCGCCGTATTACGATTCGATGATCGCGAAACTCATCGTGTTTGCGCAAACACGCGATGGCGCAATTCAAAAAATGGCCGGCTGCCTCGATGAATTCACTATCGAGGGAATCAAAACGACAATTCCGTTCCACCTCCAAGTTATGCACAACGAACAATTCATCAGCGGAAAGTTCGACACGAGTTTTCTCGATACATTCCAATTTCAACCGGAAGAATAACCAAGGGATTGGTGGATGAATGGATTGATGGATTGATGGATTGATGGATTAATGGATTGATGGATTGATGGATGAATGGATTGATGGATTGGTGATGCAACATCCAATACTCCAACAATCCATTCATCCAACAATCCAATACTCCAATAATCCATTGATCCAATTTCAGTGACACTATTTGCTTGAAAGGAAAACAACATGACTTTCCCAGAGAATCTCAAATACACGAAAGACCACGAGTGGATCAACGTTGACGGCGATATCGCAACCATCGGCATCACCGAGTACGCGCAAGGCGAGCTTGGCGATGTCGTGTTTGTCGAGTTGCCTGCCGTCGGTAAATCCCTCAAAGCGCACGAGACATTCGGAACGATTGAAGCTGTGAAAGCGGTGTCGGATTTGTACGCGCCGGTCTCAGGCTCAATCGTCGAAGTGAATGCGGCGCTTACCGATGCACCGGAAACGGTGAACAAAAACCCGTACGGCGCCGGATGGATGGTGAAAGTGAAGCTTCTCGATCCGGAAGAACTTTCCGGTTTGTTGGATGCCGCGGGATACAAAGCGCTGATCGGCAAGTAATGGCGGGCGCGATAAACGAAGTCATAAACAAATAGAGGAGAGGGAAATGAAGAGGCTTGTAAAGCTGGGGATTTTGTTTTGGATTTCTGTGTCCGTCTGTCTGTCCGCATCCGAACGAGAATGGAATTTGACGCTGACCAATGGCGATAGGTACTCCGATGTTGTGCTGGAACGCGTCAGCAACGACACGCTCTACTTTCGGCACAAAACGAATTTTCTTGACCGAGTTGAGATTGATTCGCTCGCGCAAGTTGTCCGCGTCCGCCGGAGCGCGATTCTTCCGTCGTCGCTCGTCGGTCTTGCCGGAGGCGGAGCAATCGGCTACGCGCTGAAACCTGTCGCAGTCGAACAAGGCAAAGCGGATGTGTATAGCGCGCTGTTCGGCGTCGTGGTCGGCGGTGTTGCGGGATATTTCATCGGCGATGCGATACAGCCTGACGAAGTTTTTGAAATGGGCAAAGTGAGCCGGGAGCAGAGGCGAGAACTTCTGGTGAGACTCTCGAAGTAGTTTAACAAAAAAAGGCGCCGCGTTCTCTTGCAGCGCCTTTTGTTTTTTTTGTGAATCAAAACCGCTTTACGACGAAATCACTTGAGAAGCAGCATCTTGCGCGTCTGTACAAAATTTCCCGCTCTCATCGTGTAGAAGTACGTCCCGCTCGCGATATTCGTCCCGTCCCACTTCACATCATAACCTCCGGGCTTCAACTCCTCGTTCACAATCGTCGCAACTTCTTTCCCCAAAATGTTGAACACGATTATCTTCACCTTGCTTGCCTGCGGAATGTCAACGCGAATCGTCGTGCTCGGGTTGAAGGGGTTCGGATAGTTTTGTGAAACTCTGAATTCTTCCGGTACCGTCGAAGACACGGGGGCAACGCTCGTAAGAACGAGAGATCCAGTGCGCGCCTGGCCACGAATCTCACCGCCGGGATTTGCAGCAGTGTGAACGTTGAAGTAAATGTTGTTGTTGAGCATCTCACGAATCAAGGCGTTTGTCAATAGTTGTGTGTCGGTGGCGCGCCAGAGTCCGACCGTTGTGTTAGCGGAGTATGTATGAGCTCGTACGACAGGCCCGTTCGTTCCCGCGGGCGCGTTGTGGAAATGTGCTACTGTGATTGGGCCGCTCAGCCCATCAATAGTTGCGTGATATGTCACGCCTGCATCTGTCAACGAGGCTACGCCTGTCCCTAACGCTGATGTAGTGACCGGAGGATTTTCCTGTGCGCCTTCGAGTCGTGCGTTGAAGCCCGTTCCTTCGCCCGGCAATACTTGTCCGCGAATTTCACCGCCAGGGTTTGCTGCCGTGTGAACGTTCACGTAGATTCGTCCAGTCAATAATCCAACGTACAGTGAATCAACCAATGAACTTATGGGCCACAAGCCGGTGAATGTGGTTCCAGTGAGTGTCGAGAAAATACCAAAGACCACAGGACCGTTTAGTCCTTGATTGCCGTAGTGGAAATGCGCGTTCGTCGGCGCGCCGCTCAATCCGTCAAATGTTACTTTGAACGCCAATCCATCTTTGTTCAAAGTAAAACTTCCTGTGCCGCTTGCTGTGTTGGTCAACGGAGGATTCTCCTGCTGCCCGGTGAGCGAAGCACGCAAACCGGCGCCAGCGTCGGCGAAAATTTGTCCACGAATTTCACCGCCGGGATTTGCCGCCGTATGTACATTGAAATACATCTGCCCTGCGAGAAGCGCTGCACGCAAAGAGTCTGCGAATGGTTGTGTTACATCGGAAACGCCCCAAGTACCGGTTGCCCTATTTCCTACAAACGTAATCGGCTTAACCACTGGTCCAGCAATGCCAATTGCTGCACGATGAAAATGCGATGCAGTAATTGCACCACTCAATCCATTCACCGTAACTTCATAGTTCGCGCCCGTCGGCGTAATCTCGACTGAGGCTGTCCCGCTCCCCAGGCCGGTAACTGGCGGAACTTCTACTTGTCCGTTGAGTCGAGCAGTTGCTCCTGAACCATTCTTCGACAATACCTGTCCGCGAATTTCCCCGCCGGGATTTGCTGCGGTGTGAACGTTGATGTAGATATTTCCCGCGAGCAGTTCGCGCAGCAACGCGCCGGTGAGTGGTTCAGCATCAGTGCTTTTCCAAACGCCAATTGCTGTATTGTTTGTGAATGTAAGTGTGCGGAAAACCGACCCATTGACTCCCGCCGCCGCGTTGTGGAAATGTCCAGCGTTGATTGGTCCGCTGAGTCCGGAGAATGTAATGCTATAGACCAGTCCATATTCTGTTAACGTGAGCGAGGCAGTTCCCTTTCCAGTGGAAGTTGTTGGAGGAACTTCTTGTACCGAGTCGAGCGATGCGCGGAATCCAAAACCTGCGTTGACGTTCACTTGTCCGCGAATTTCTCCTCCGGGATTTGCCGCAGTGTGAACGTTGAGGTATAACCCACCGGTCAACAATGTGACAATATCGGAATCAGCAAGCGCGCCCGTGCCGGTTGTTCTCCAAATCCCGACAGCCGTGTTGCCAACATAGTCTGTCGTGATGTTCTTGATGACCGGGCCATTCGTTCCAATGCCGCCGCGATGAAAATGTGATCCCGTAATCGGACCGCTCAGTCCGTTCACTGTGAGGGCATAGGAAAGTCCCGCGCCGCCGACACTTGACAGAGAGAGTGTCGCTGTTCCACGCGCGTTCGTCGTGAGCGCAGGGTTCTCTTGTGAACCTTCAAGCGTCGCCGACAGCGCCGTTCCCGAACTCATCACCACTTGTCCGCGAATTTCCCCGCCCGGATTTGCCGCGGTGTGGACGTTCACATAGAGTTTGCCCGCAAACAGCGCAGCGATCAACGAATCTGGCATTGATGTCCATGTTCCCGCTGCAGTTGTACCCGTAAACGTAATAGGTTGCATAACTGGTCCCGCAATGCCGGGAGCCCCCAAATGAAAATGTGCCGCGGTAATTGTTCCGCTAAGTCCTGACACAGTTACAGCGTACACTAATCCGCCGGCATTGGTGAAGGTCAAGGCACCGGTGCCGGTCGCAGTTGTTGTAACAGCCGGCACTTCCTGAATACCGGTAAGCGTTGCTTTGAAATTCGTGTGTGCGCCCAACGCAAGCGATGCACAGAATATCAACGACATAAAAACAGAAAACCGTTGATGTTGCTTCATGACTTTACTCCGTTTAGTTTGTTGATGTATGATGGATTGGTTGGATTGCGAAACAGCAGTCGTAGTTGGCGCTAAGGGTGGAGCGTGCGATTGGTTCATAGGCGCTGGGGATTGATGTGTAAAGAACAATGGCGATACCTAATCCATAAACAGGGTAGAGCCTGAAATGGTTGCTCACGCCGCATTCTAAAGGTACGAGGTTGAGGAAAATTTGGATTGGCAAAAGGCAATAGATGCTCCGGTCAAAACATCTCTATTTGCCCTTTGACGTGGCGGCAAAAATGCTGCGTGGTCAGACCCGACCAGCGTCTATTGAGCTTATATTTCTCAGCATGAAGTTTGAAAAGGGACTTTATTACGTCAGCGATTTCTCCCTCGCCCGACATCCTTGTTCCGAAACGCGAGTCGCTCAAGTTTCCGTCGCGCGTATCCTGAATCCGCGTCAGGATCTTTCCCGCGCGGTCGGGAAAATGCCGTTCCACCCAATCGAAGAACAGTTGCTTCACTGCATAAGGGAGCCGGACCAAAATGTATCCAGCGCTTGTTGCTCCGTGCTCGGCGGCCGCCTTCAGGATTGCCGGCAGTTCTTCATCAGTCAGGCCGGGAATAATCGGCGCCGCGTTCACACCGACCGGGATGCTGCGCTTCGCGAGTTCTTCAATTGCTTTGAGCCGTTTCACCGGCGTTGATGTTCGAGGCTCCATCACCGAAATCAGCTCAGGATGCAAACTCGTAATCGAAATCATCACGTGAATGATACCGTACTTCGCCATTTCTTGAAAGATGTCGAGATCGCGAAGAACAAGGGCATTCTTCGTGATCAATCCGACGGGATTGCGGTACTTCAAAAACACTTCGAGACATTTCCGCGTAAGCTGGAGTTTGCGTTCAACAGGCTGGTAGCAATCCGTGTTGCCGCTGAACGCGACCATTTGCGGTTCCCAGCTTTTCTTCTGCAACGCCTCTTCAAGCAGCTTCGCCGCGTTCATCTTCACCATAATTTTCGATTCGAAATCCAAACCTGAAGAGAAACCAAGATACTCGTGCGACGGGCGAGCGTAGCAGTAGATGCAGCCGTGTTCGCAGCCGCGATACGGATTGATGCTGTAATCGAATTGCAAATCGGGGCTGTCGTTTTTTGCGAGAATGGATTTTGATGAATCGAGGAAGAATTGCGTTTTGATCTGCGGTTGGTTCTCTTCGTA
Organism: Ignavibacteriota bacterium; assembly: GCA_031394795.1. Lineage (GTDB taxonomy): Bacteria > Bacteroidota > Ignavibacteria > UBA10030 > UBA6906 > CAADGV01. The sequence continues at coordinate 6,812 of JANNUB010000069.1, forward strand.
CTCCAAATCAATGTCGAGCGGTTCGAGATGCGTTCGCTCGAAACGGTTTGGCGGGTTGAACGAGGAGCCTCTGCCCTTGAGGGATTGTCTGTTTGTCATGGAACGACATTTTTGTCGTTTCAACATACGAAACGGCAGCGAGCTTGTCAACAACAACAAAAAAAAACGGCGCAACGACAAATCTGCTACGCCGTAGGCAAACGCGCAGGTGGCAATTTAGCGGATGAGCACCATCTTTTTCGTCTGAGCAAAGCTGCCAGCACGGAATTGATAGTAATACACTCCGCTCGGTAACGCGCTCGCGTCGAACGTAACTTTGTATTCTCCCGGCTCCTTTAGTTCATTCACAATCGTAGCAGTTTCTTTGCCAAGAACATCGAATAATTTCAGGGAAACAAATCCGAAATCGCCAATCCGGAATCCGAAATTCGTTGTCGGATTGAACGGGTTCGGATAATTCTGATGCAATGCAAACTGCATCGGAGGGTTTTGTTCTCTTACACTTGTCGGTGAAGCAGGGAAGAACAATTCAAGTGCGTTGTCCATATGCGCCCGCCAATTTCCCCAGCTATGTCCCTCATGATATTCATCGTAACGATACACGTACCCTTTCGATTGCAGAATCGGAATGAAGTTGCGCACGAGAGGAATGAGCTGCGCAATGTCGTACGTTCCGAGATCGAGATACAATTTCAAATTCAACAGCGGCGAGTTTTGGAATCCGGTGGAGATGGATGAGATGATGTTGCTCGACTGCGCGGCTACGTTCCCAAACGTGTTTGAATTTGTGTACGCGAGCCAGAGCGCGATGTTGCCGCCGTTCGATGCGCCAAGCGTTGACCGAGACGATGGACTTCGCCTCGTACGATAGCGAGAGTCAATGTATGGCATCAACTCGTTCACGATAAAATTGGTGAATTGATTCATCTGGCTGCCAGCATATTCAGCAGTTCTGTTTACCGGTGGAACGAAAACGCCGATGATTGGCTTGATTCGGTTCTGCGAGATCAAATAGTCAATCACGTTGTTCGCTTGCGCGAGCGTCACGTACTCAAGTCCATCGTGAAACAGCATCACACCAAAGCTGTCATTGGAAGTTTCGTAATTGGGGGGAGTGTAAACTCGAATGATGCGAGCGTTGCCGAGGCTTGCTGAAAAGAAAGTCGTATCGCGCAATGTGCCATGCGGAGTGTTGGGATAGAACTGAATCTCGGGTGCGGGAATATATGCCGGCATCCGCAATTCCGAATTCGGACCGAACCCG
>JANNUB010000137.1:0-2554 GCA_031394795.1 Ignavibacteriota bacterium
GCGGCAAGAGCATCCGCGACCAGGAATTAACCGGCGATTGGTGGGCGAGCATCTACACTTCCACGCAAAGGGCAAATCATGGCGCGCTCTTTGGAATCTTCAACTACAATGGTATCGAGGGATTTGCAAAATTCTACTTCAAAGATATCAACGGTGTTGTTCCCGATGAATTCTATGTCATGAGTAATGCCGCAAACACAGGCTTGACGTTAGAGTCGTCGGAGAAAACATCGCGATGATTGTTTCCAACTTACGGAGTATTCAATATGACACGACGAGTACAAATTCTTGCAGCAGCGAGTTTGCTATTCTATTTTTATGGCATGGCACAATCCCCCTTGCCCGAGACTTTTACGATTGCAAGCGTTCATTTTGAGCGCAATGCGACTGACGGAGATTTCGAGGTCGTCTTCGAGGCGAAAGGCGGCACCGAAGGACTCACCAAGTTCACCGTTGTTTCTCCGGACGGTCGCACCGTCGTCGATTTCTCGTCTCCCGACGCGACGACATTGGGGATGCGGCTGTTCCGTTGCGAATCTCCGGAGCCGGAGAATATGGAAAGCGTACGTTCGGCTTTCCCTGAGGGCGTGTACACATTCTCAGGCTCAACCGCGACGGGCGTCAAACTCCATGGCAAAGCGACACTCAACCACAAATTGTCGGGAACGACTTCCTTCCTTCGACCAAAAGCCGGCGCGAAGGGAGTGAGTGTTAAGAATTTGGAAATCTCCTGGACGCCTGTGAAGAATGTGGCAGCATACATCCTTTATCTCGAGCAGGATGAGTCGGATATCAACATTACAGCGACACTGCGCGGGACAGTCAACACATTTGCCGTGCCCGATGGGTTTCTGCTTCCCGGCACGGAATACACGTTAGGCATCGGCACAGTAACGAGTGAAGGCAACACGACTTTTGTTGAGACAACGTTTACGACGGCTGAGTAGACCGTTGCGTAACATTACTGAGATAATTCAAATCACTTTTCAAAAAGGAGGTGCATCATGCAGAGAAGTTTGATGAGAAAGTCATGGAGTCCGAGCGCGGTTGGTGTCGCGGCGGGAGTTCTCGCTTTGATCAGCCTCGCGGCGATCGTCTACGGAAACATGCCCGCGATCGTGAGCAGCGCAGCGGCTAGAGACGTGGACGAAAAGTTGACTGCGTTTCGTTTTCTGAAAGATAATGACAATGATCCAAACCCGTTTAACACAGAATCAGGGGTTCTCGTCCACGTCTCTAGCGAACATCAAGCGAAGAAATCTGAAGGCATCGCACCAGAGGTCGTCGTTTACGCGTCCGACCTTTCAGAGCGTGCTCTGTACGAGTTCGACTTTGCAAACGACCCATCATCGCCCGGCGGCAAGATGGTCATTACTCCCAACAAGGGAGACGAGTTAGATCCTCCCCCCGAGAACGATCCTCACGTGATCTTCAGAGCAAAAGTTCAGCGCGGCGTTCCTTACCGATGCTGGATTCACATGAAGGTGGGAACGCCGAAGGGGAAGTCGCAAGCGAATATGGTCTGGGTGCAATTTACTGACGCTGTGGACAAATCAAGCAAAGAAGTTCTCGCACCGGGAACGGGCAGTTATCTCACAGCGCGTGGACCGCAACGGCAGGGCTGGGTGTGGGTACCGTGCGACGCGGCGAACTCCAAGTCATCTGAGTCTTTGGTAAGTTTCCGGAAAAGTGGTGAGGTTACTGTGCGCGTGCAGGCGGGAATGGAAGGTGTCGGGTTCGACCAGTTGGTGCTCAGTCCCGCGCGGTATCTGGAGAAACCACCCTCCGACGCAATCGAGAAGAAATAAACTGAAAGTTCAATCATGGAGAATCTCATGAAGTGGCTCAACATGGATATCCCCGCTGGATGGCCCGAGCTGGTCGTCCGCACCGTGAAAGTGGCGGTGGTCGCATTCATCGTTCTGCAAGTGAAAGAATGGTTCGACGCCGGCATGTTCGATACCGAGGCAACTGCTGTTGATTCCGTATTGATCGCAGGTGGGACTTTTGTATTGAACGCTGTCCACAAGTTGGCGAAGTCATAGAGTCGCGATGTCGTGAAGCTTCGTGCGAGGAACCCGAAGTTCCAAGTCAGCGTTGTTGCGGCTTCGCCCACAAGGGGAGATTTGAAGAGCTGGTTATCCAAATGAGAACGTGTTATCTCCAGGGAGTCCACTATGTGCAAAACATTCTCTTTAATTGCTGTTCTTGTCTTCAGCATCAGCGCGTTTCTTGGTTGCAACGCGACCGACAAAGAGGAAGCGACAAAGTCATCCGTTCAAACAAACGCAGCGGCTGCCGAAGCGAAACCAGGTGAGACACAACAGCAATACAGAGCCGTGTGCATCGAGAAGGAGGCGCATGGAGGCAACGAGTACGTGCTCAGCAGATGGTTGGAAAGCAGAGACAAGGCCAACGAGTTAGGCCAATATCATGGTGACTTCAAGTACAAAGGACATCGTTGGAGAATTGACGAGCGAGTGAAGCCAGTGCGAGCTAAACCGTAGTGAGGGTTTGCTATTTCAAAACGTCGTCCCAATCGTAATCCGGTGCA
>JANNUB010000076.1:0-2058 GCA_031394795.1 Ignavibacteriota bacterium
CGAAAATGGCAAACATCTCGATGAAGTTAGATAGCGGAGTGGGATTTTCATAAGGATGAGACGAGTTGGCGTTAAAAAAACCGCCACCGTTTGTGCCCAGCTCTTTAATGATCTCTTGAGAAGCAACGGGCCCCTGTGCAATCGTCTGCTCTGTAACCATCTCTATCGTCTTAACACCGTTCTCGCCCGTCTTCTCAACCTGTTGCGGTTCGACCAAGGTTGCCTTCGTGTAAGGGCTGAAGTTCTGAACCACACCTTGCGAAACCAAAACAAGGGCCCCAACCACACACACCGGCAGCAGCACGTAAAGCGTTGTGCGCGTCAAGTCGACCCAGAAGTTACCCAAAGTTCTGGCTGCGCGCCGAGCAATGCCGCGAATGAACGCCACCGCTAAGGCGATGCCCGTAGCCGCTGACACAAAGTTGTGAAAGGCAAGCCCGGCCATTTGGGTCAAGTAGCTCATGGTGGACTCGCCCGAGTAGGCCTGCCAGTTGGTATTTGTGGTGAAGCTGATGGCGGTATTGAAGGCAAGGTCTGGCGCCACCCCTGCAAATCCCTGAGGATTATGCGGCAGAAAATATTGAAGCCGCTCGAAAGCATAGAGTAGTAGCAGGCCGGCAACACTGAACATCAGCATGGCAGCCGTATAGGCAGTCCAGTGCTGTTCCTCGCTTTCGTCTACCCGGCAGATGCGGTAGATGAATCGCTCCACGGGACGAAGGATTTTCCCTATGAACGTTGGCTCTCCTGAAAAGATCTTAGCCATGAAGAGACCCAGTGGTTTAGTCACCGCAAGAATGGCCAAGAAATAGATCGCCAGCTGCAGAAAGCCATTTTGTGTCATTGTTCCTCCTTACCGGCAGGCACCAGTTGTTGCCAATTGCTGGCACTCACTCCAAGTCGCTAGATTCCACTTCTGCTGTCGGTCAAAACTTCTCCGGCTTCAGTAGGGCATATGTCAAGTACACCAGCAGAGACATCGTGATAATCCCGCTGATCAGGTATTCCAGGTTCATACCTACCTCCTCTTCGCCTAAACCCGCTCGCAAAAGACGACGTACCAAAAGGAAAGGGCAAAGAACAAAAAAATCAAGATGAGAAAGATGATGTCCAGCATGCGTTTCCTCCTGCCGAGCTTAGCGACAATCGAACACTAGCATTGGGTCAACTATCCAGCGAATCCATGAGCATTCATCTTGCTTCCCCACCCGTTTTTGCTGCGGCAGCATCAGAGTTTCTTAGGCTTAAGCAGCGCGTAAGTCAGGTACCAAATCAAGATGAAAGCAGTCAGTCCACTAATTACTTCCCAACTCATACGCCCTCCCGTCAAAGCAGGTCGCAACGGCGCACATACCTCACGATTCGGAGATCTTGCTCAGTGTCTTCTGCGTGTCTGTCTCCATACAATCAACCGAGCCATACAGACAGAAGCGAACAGATCGAGGTCTTTCATAAACAGAATCACTCTTTCTCGCAAGAAACTGCGAGCCTCCTTGACCCGGCGCGGAAACCGAACCCTTGCAGTCGTTGCGGTCAAGACGAGCCGTTGAAAGCGCTGCAAAGCTAGGCGATCAGAATGAATTAACATTTCTATTTCCTCTCAGCTGTCCAATTCTTAAGCCCGGACCGCTTGAATACCTTATAGGCGCGGAGACGTAAGGAAGTCATAAAGGCTTCGTAAAAAGATCATTACAAGTTGATAATAAGAGTTTTAAGAACTGCTCAAGCGACGGGCCGTTTGGTGTCGCACAGCTCTGGAAAGGTTGCCGGGCGAGAAGCGGGCTGCAGTGTGGGCGATGAAAAACAATTCCGTCGCTTCCGCGTCGGCCCTTTCCGCTCATTCAAGTCAAGCAGCCCGCCTGGTGACAGCCGGCAGTGGCGCCCTCACAGTGAACGCCGGGCACGTCGCAAGTCGCACCATTTTCTCCGCAACTGAGCGAAAGTCGAACCTATCTCTTCTTGCGTGGGTGAAGTTGGCAGCCGGAGCCTGCACGATCAGCCCTGTCATCCGGGTGGACAATCAAGCGACAGAAGTTTGGCGTGGAGAGCCATTCCACA
>JANNUB010000170.1:0-11419 GCA_031394795.1 Ignavibacteriota bacterium
TTTGATTCGACTCCCCGGTTCGATCACGAAAGCCCAGTTCGATTCGGCTGCGTTTCAAGTGAACACAAGAGACGCTTCCGACCGCGATGCAAAGCGCATTACGAAAAAGGGGCGCCTCGGCGTGCGCGTGACGATGGAACTCGATGAGGAACGACGGAACGAACTTGAGTTGACAGGATACGGCACCGTGAAATATTTTGAACGAGCTGCCGCCACGTTCCGGATTTTCAACCGACACGGCATTGGAGCGAGTGCCCGCTACATCAATCGCACTTCGATTGCCGATCATAAGAATGAACTCTCCATCGGCGGAGACCTTTTCTATCAAACCGGACCGATCGAAGAGTATAGAAACCTGAACGGACGAAGAGGAGACGCAGACGACAAGTTCTCACTGTCGGATGAAGCAATTACGAACGCCGGTTTCTACATACTGAACTCCTTCAGCATCATCAACAATAAGATGAGCGTTCTCCTCACCGGTCGGTACGATAAAGTCGGATTCGTTGCACTCGACCAGCTCAGCGGTTTGCGCAATGTCGCTCCCAAACGAACGTTTGGCAAGTTCACTCCGAAACTCGCAGCAAACTACAAGCTCACTCCCACCATTGCAGCGTATGCGTCATTCGGTTTGGGGTTCGATACCCCTGCGGGCAATGAGCTTGACAATCATCCTGAGACGTCAAACCCGACGCCAATTCTCAACCCGGATCTGCAGCCGCAGAAATCCACCAACTTCGAGCTGGGTATCAAAGGAGAGTACGCTCCGGATGAGCTTGAGTATTTCAGGCGAATCTTTTTCGAAGCAACGTTCTTCAACATCCGCATACAAGACGAGATCGTTCCCCGTGAGATTGACGGCGACGTGTACTTCCGCAACGCGGCAAAGACCAATCGCACGGGGCTTGAACTTGGAGCAGATGCGGAGCTTTGGTATGGGTTTCGACTCAAAACGGCATACACCTACTCACATTTCACGTATGATTCCTACAACGCTACGACGATCGAGCGGGACACGGTAGTGCATCGCGATTTCACCGGCAACGTTGTGCCGAGCGTTCCGAAACACAATTTTTCTCTCTCACTTTCATACACGAGGATCCTTCATGACAATGTTACCGGATTCATCAAGGCTGGTTACACCGACATCAGCGAGATGTTTGTTGACGATCGGAATTCCGAAAAAGCGGACGGCTATCGGCTGATGGACGTTTCGATGGGATTTGACATGACTCTTGGTCGCTTCAACATTCTTATTTCCGGCGGCGTGAACAATATTGCCAACAAGAAGTATGTCGGCTTCGTGAATATCAATTCGACAAGACGTGAGTTTTATGAAGCAGGAGAGCCAAGAAACTACTTTGGCGGAATTACAATTGGATACTCCCTGTGACCATGTTGATTACAGTTAAAGCTGACGTTACGGAAAACAAAAGTCCCCTCTGTGCGAAAGACTGCGCGCAGGGGAGAGGGGATTTAGGGGTGTGTATAAACGAATGAATCCTGCACGAATTCGACGTAATAGACACACCCCTAACCCCTCTCGCCGTCGCTTCATGCGCGCGCACAGAGGGGAATAGTTGTCTAATGTGTTGTGTGTGTAACGTCAGTTAAAGTATTTCTGGGACGCGAAACTAAGGAGTTTATTATCATGAGATCATCCTGTGCAATAATTTTCCTGTTTGCGCTCGCGCTGCAATATGCAGAGCCTCTCAACGCCGGTCGAAGACTCGACTCGTTGAGCAACCATTCGGAAACACGCTCGATGAGAGTTGGGCAGAACTTTCGCATCCATCCGAGCGGGGTAACGCAGACCGAAGCGTTCATCACGCGCCATCCGACCGATGCCAACATCCTGTTTGCGAGCGCTTTCACGTTCAACCCATCAACGGGATTTATCAGCGAAGGCGTGTACGTCTCAACAAATGCCGGTACCACGTGGGGAGGAAGCGACACGTGCAATGGAGCGCCGATTACGTTTCATCGAGGCGAACCGGGAGTTGCCATAGACAAGAACGGGACGTTTCTGCTTGTTCGGTTTGGCTTCACTGCCGGAGTCTATTCACACTTCTCCACCGATAACGGGCGCACGTGGTCGAGCCAGAGAACGATCGCCACGAACGATCAGGATCAGGCGTCTCTCATTTCCGACGATGTCGCGTCAAGCCCATTGTACGGACGCTCCTATGCAGCGTGGGTGCGATTAGGCGCAACAACTCCCGTTCAGTTCTCCTATACGGACAACGGCGGATCAACGTGGTCGGCACCTGCGCAAGTCAACTCGCCTACACAGCGGTGCACGCGCGCCGAGATTTCCATCGGAGCCAATGGGCGAGTCAATCTTTGTTGGGCAGGCGTCATCAATGTGTCGCCATTTACAGAAGACTTCATCGGGTTTGCCACATCATCGAATGGCGGAGCGAGCTGGACGGTGAGAGAAAATGCTTTTGATGTAAACGGTATCCAAGGAACGCTGGCAGCAAAGGGAAATATTCGGGTCAATGGAGTACCAAAGATGGACACCGACAAAACCGGCGGCGTTCGCAACGGCTGGATCTATGTCGTTACGACGGAGAAGAACCTCGCTCCGGCGGGAGGAGATCCCGATATCATCTTGCACCGCTCGACAGATCATGGACAAACATGGGCGCCCGGGATTCGCGTCAACCAGGATGCTTTGAACAACGGCAAAACACAATTCTTCCCGGCGATTGAAGTGGACGATTTCGGCGGCGTGAACGTTCTCTACTGCGACGATCGAAACACCACCAGCGACTCGGCGGGAATCTCCCTTTCACGTTCAACCGACGGCGGGAACACGTGGACCGACCACCGCGTGAGCGATCATCACTACAAGCCCGCGCCCGTGAGCGGATTAGGATTCGGCAGTCAAGGCGACAATATTGGACTTACTTCGCTCGGCACAACGTTGTGGCCCGTGTGGATGGACAACTCCAGCGGGCTCTATCAGATTTGGACAAGCCCGATCGGACTCACCTCGCTTGATGTTGAGCGTAATGACGAAGCAGCTCCAACGAAGTTCGCGCTGAGTCAGAACTACCCAAATCCCTTCAACCCAACGACAAAGATGTCATTTGTCATTGGTCATTCGTCATTAGTAAGTCTGAACGTGTACGACGTGTTGGGACGCGAAGTCGCAACGCTCGTGAACGAAAAACTGGGGCCGGGAAACCATGAGAGAGCTTTCGATGCCGGCGGCCTGCCGAGCGGAGTGTATTTCTACCGATTGATTGCTCAACGAGTCGAGTCTTCGACCGGCGAGTTTGTCTCGACGCGAAAAATGCTTTTGATTCGATAGGGAATCTCCACAACCTCAAATCCGATATAGAAGTCTCACGCAAAGACGCCAAGACGCAAAGGACAGAGGAAAATTGGGATTTGTGATTCGTGAGATATTCAGGCGTTTTCACCGACCATGTGAAATCTCTCATCGTTACATTTTCAATTCAACTTTGCGGCTTTGCGACTTTGCGTGAGGCTAAATCGGATTTCAGGCACAACAGAAACCTTGAAACTCACTCCTCGTTTCGTTAAACTGATGTACAATCAACCTCTAACCAGACTCAGCGTTGCTCGTTCTCGGCATCGAAACATCGTGCGATGAAACGTCCGCGTCCGTTCTCGACAACGGTGTTGTGCGAAGCGACGTTATCTCATCACAATACATCCACAGTAAGTACGGCGGCGTCGTACCGGAACTCGCAGCCCGCGCACATCAGCGCATGATCATCGAAGTTACCGAGGAAGCTCTCTCCCGCGCCGGAGTTTCCAAACGCAATCTGAACGGTGTTGCGGCAACGCATGGACCCGGTCTTGTCGGCGCACTGCTCGTCGGTTTGAACTTCGCCAAAGCTTTTGCCTACGGATTGAACGTGCCATTCGTCGGCGTCAACCACATGGAAGGACATTTGTACTCTGTGTTCCTCGAAGAACCGAAACCGCGCTATCCTTTCGTCTCGCTGATCGTTTCGGGCGGACATACTATGCTTGTGCATGTGAAGGAACCATCTCGGCATACAATCCTCGGACGGACGCGCGACGACGCGGCAGGCGAGGCGTTCGACAAGGTCGCTAAAATGCTCGGTCTCGGGTACCCCGGCGGACCGATCATTGACAAGCTCGCCGCAAAGGGAAACCCCGAAGCGATCGGTTTTCCTCGCTCCTTTCTTGTCCGTAAGGACTCCTTGGGAGAGCAGGGAACGTACGATTTCAGTTTTAGCGGAGTGAAGACCGCCGTGTTATACTACTTGAGGAATAACGGCTGGCTCGGAAATCTCTCCGCTCTCAGCACTACCCTCCTCGCCGACATCTGCGCGAGTTTCCAGGAAGCTGTGGTTGATGTTCTGGTCGAAAAAACTATCGCGGCAGCGAACGAATCGAACGTGCAGGATGTTGCAATCGCCGGGGGCGTTTCGGCAAACTCCCGGTTGCGCTTTCGCATGAGAGATGAATGCAAAAAACGAAACATGAGTCTGTTTCACCCGAAACTTGAATACTGCATGGACAACGCAGCGATGATAGCCTACGTCGGATGGATGAAATTTCAGCGCGGCAGCGTGTCGCCGTTCGAGCTTCCTGCTGTTGCCAATCTGCAGCTCGTCTAATGATGGCTCAGCTCGACCGCTTGACATTTTCACTGCCCGCAGTCGTACTGCCCGCAGTCGTACTGCTCGCAGTCGTACTCTGCGCAGGAGGAATCTTCGCCTGCGTGTTCAGCGTGTATGCATTCAATGTCAATCACCAGTTCGGCTTCCCTTTAGACGATCCGTGGATTCACCTGCAGTTCGCGAAGAACTTGCACGACTACGGAAGCTTTTCGTATTACAAGGACGAAATAGTGACCGCCGGTTCTACGTCGCCGTTGTACACGCTGCTGCTCGCGCTCGGCTTTTTTGTCACTTCAAACGAAATGCTCTTGAGCTACATCCTCGGCACCGCTTTCTTGCTTGGCGCCGCGTCTTACTTTTTCAAGATCATCTCACTCTCTTCCGACGCGCGGATCGCCGCATTGAGTCCATTGCTCCTTCTGCTGGAGCCGCGCATGCAATGGGCTGCGCTCTCAGGCATGGAGACGACGTTGTTCATCTGCCTCCTTCTCGCTTCGCTCTATTATTATCAGGCAAAGAAATCCCTGTCCTTCGGCATCGCGTCCGGTTTGCTGATCTGGTCAAGGCCGGAAGCCGTCATTCTCTTTATTGCAATCGCAATTGACACGGCGTACCACATACTCTGGATGAGGACGCAAACATCAAAAAAGAAAAACAGCGTCGTTGAAAAACCCTCGGTTGAAAAACCCTCGTTGAGCTGGTTGAAGAGAGGAGGCGTCATTCTCGCGGGCTTCGCAATTGCGTACGTGGTGTTTCATCTCGTTCTTTCCGGCTCGGTTCTGCCGAACACGTTCTCTGCAAAACTGAAATACTACGGCGGCGCGAACAGCGGCTTTCCGCTCGAGGTATTTTCTTTTCTCACGGAGGGTCACATGCTGCCGATCGTAATTCTGGCCCTGCTCGGCGTTGGCGCCTTGGCTGTGAGCATGGCGCGACGGCTTCCGCAAATCGTTCTCGTTCCTCTTCTTTTTTCCGTTGGCATGTTCCTGGCGTATTGGTGGAAACTTCCGTACCTCTACCAGCAGGGAAGATACATGATGCCGGTGATTCCATTCATTCTGCTTCTTGCAACGGCGGGCATCGAATGGGTTGTCGCAATGGGAGCGCAGGCTTTCAAAAAGTCGGCGCGAGAGAACTTCCTCATGTACGGCTCTGCATTTCTTACGCTCATTCTCTCTGTGCAGTTCGGCATCGGTTCGTGGAACATGATGCCTGCATACGCGGAGATGTGCAAGTACATTTCCGACCGTCAGGTGCGTACCGCGCGCTGGCTGAAGGAGCACACGCCTGAAAACGCAATCGTTGGAACGCACGATATCGGCGCGATCGGATTCTATTCAAACAGAAAGCTCGCCGACATGGTCGGGCTTGTCTCCCCCGAAGCGATTGAAGGAATCGGCAGTCTGGAAAAACTGAACCAATTCCTCCTCAACAAGCAGGTGACTCATCTCGCCCTCGTCCGCGATTGGTTCGAAGTGGTAAACCAGAATCCGCTGTTTACGACAGACGTGCGATATCCTGAGATCATGGAAGTCTTCGAGTTCAAGCCGGAGCGGACACATCTTACTCCTCAGAACGTCACGGCTGCCGTTGGCACCGCGGCACAGTATCTGCAACAGGGACAGTTCGATATCGCGGAGCGAATTCTGCGGCAGGCGGTGGTGCTCGATCCGAAGAATTCAAGAGTGCATCATCTGCTTGCCATCGCGTGTATGGCAGCGAACAGATTAGATGAAGCCGCGGGCGGATTCGCTGAAACGCTGAAACTTCATCCGGACTTTCTCGAATCCCAAGTGGGACTGGCGCAGGTTGCGATACGCCAGGGAAAACGCGAGGAAGGCACTGCGATGCTTGAAACAATAGCGCAAAACAATCCGAACTATCCTACGGTCTTCCGCGCCTTGGCGGATTTGTATGCTCCTGGGAGCGACAAGGCAAAGGCATATATGCAAAAATTCGAAGAACGCATGAAAGCACGAGGCTTGGATTTGCCATGAGTGTGCTGCGGTCGAAAATATTCAGGCTTGCTGCGCTCACGCTTCTCGCATTTGCCGTAGCTGCCGGGATTTTTCTCTATAATATTTTCTACGGAGCAAATACATTTGATGTCGAGAAGAAATCTTTTTATGTGAGCAAAGAAGAACCTTGGAGCCGCATCGTTGATTCGCTCTCAGCCAAGGGCATCATCAGGAGCCGGGATTGGTTCGATGTTGTTGTCCGCCTATATCGCAAAGGCACGACGGCAAATGTGGGCAAGTACGAATTCAAAAGCGGCATTTCGAACGCGGCAGTCTATCACAGCCTTATCTTCGGACGAAACATCGTTCCTATCAACGTCCCTTTGAAAGAGGGAAGGCGCATGGCACACTACGGACGTGCACTGCACCGGACAGTGGGAATCGACACGGTGAAGTTCTTGCGTCTCGTGAACGATGAGACATTCACGCGCTCGCTCGGCGTCAATGCAACGAACCTCGAGGGGTATCTCTTCCCCAACACCTACGCGTTCAATTGGCGGGCGGATGAAGAGGATGTCATCAAACGCTTGGTGCAGCAGACGGCAAGGCAGTTCACCGATTCGATGCAGGTGCGCATGAAGGAACTTCGTATGAGCATCCACCAGGTTCTCACACTTGCGTCCATTATCGAGGGCGAAGCATTTCTGGATGATGAGCGTCCAACCATTTCCGGTGTGTACCACAACCGGCTGCGCAAAGGAATCAGGCTCGAAGCGGATCCGACGATTCAGTTTCTCCTCTCCAACGGCCCCCGGCGCATTCTCTTTCGGGATTTGGAAATTCGAAGTCCCTACAATACATACATGAACATCGGATTGCCACCGGGACCGATCTGCAATCCGCGCCATGCGTCAATCATGGCGGCGCTTTATCCTGAGAAACATGGCTTTTTATTTTTTGTGGCGAATGGGAAAGGCGGGCATTGGTTTGCGAGAGACTACGCGGGTCATATGAACAATGTGCGGAAGTTCAAGCGCGAGCGCGCTGCACAGATACGAAGCATGAACGCATCGGCTCAGAAAAAATTGCGGGGCGCCCGAAATGCTCACATCACCACCCACCATCCTCACCACCACCTTCATTTCGAGCGCCCCGACTTTTCCGTATATTGCTGCGTTCAATTACTTTAACCACACGCAGAGAAAAAGAGTTCCTCAGCCAGTGAAAACCTTCCTTCCCCCTTCTCTCGTTGTCGCTTCGCTTTTCATCATCTCCTGTGCCGGGCAAGTTGCGCCGAGTGGAGGTCCTCCCGATTCCATTCCTCCTGCGGTTGTCTGGACCGAACCGGATACCAATGCAGTGAGAGTGAGCGCTGAGAGAATCGTGCTCGAATTCAGTGAGTACGTTGACCGGCGTTCTGCGGAGGAATCCGTTTTCATCTCGCCGTATGTCGGGGAATTGGAATTTGATTGGAGCGGCAGAGAGGTGACCATGACGTTCACCGAAGCGTTGAAAAAGAATACCACGTATGTCGTGAATATCGGAACGGATGTGAAAGATCTCCGGGCATCGAATCGGATGGCGCAGGCATTCACGCTGGCGTTTTCGACCGGCGATTCGATTGACCAGGGAAAAATTTCGGGGCGTGTGTTCGACGAGAAACCCGAAGGGGTGATGATGTTCGCCTACGCGCTCGACAAAATGAACCCGGACACGCTCAATCCCAGCGCCACAAAACCCGACTACATTACCCAGACAGGCAAAGACGGTGCGTTCACCTTTTCCAATATACGTCTTGCGAAATACAGGCTCTTCGCTGTGCGCGACGAGTATCGCAATCTGGTGTACGACAAGCAGGTGGATGATTACGGCGTTACGACCCGTGACGTCACGATCGCCGAACGAAGGCTCCATGCCGGCGATATCCGGTTTCGACTTTCAAAGGAAGATTCGACAAAGCCGTTCATCACCAAAACCATTCCCCTGCATCGCAGCCAAGTCCTTGTCAGATTCAGCGAGCGTTTGGATACGGCATCGCTGAGAAACGCGACAGTCCGTCTCACCGATACTCTCGGCCAACGGTCGGTTCCCCTTCTTCTTACCTCCTTCGAGCCCGGCGATTCTCTTGCCGTGCGAGTCGTGACTTCGACTGGGTTGGACAGTGGGAAAGCCTACATGGTGAGCGTGGAACATGTTTCCGATGTTGCAGGAAACCGTATTGATTCCGCGGGTTCATCAGCCGTCTTTACCGCAACAGGCACCGCAGATACGTTGAAGCCTGCTTTACACATCGTAGGAATCACCGACAGCATCAGGGAAATTCCGGTGGCGTCGGCATTCGAAATCCGCTTTTCGGAACCCGTCAAACAATCAGCTCTCGCGGCAGGAGCGAGTCTCTTCGACAGTGCTCGGAAGGAAGTTCCGCATGCCAGGAAATGGATAACCGCATCAAGCATGATCCTTACACCGGAGACGCAGCTCCGCTCAAAAGCATGGTACTCCTTTCGTGTCGTGATGGATTCGCTGCAGGATTATTCCGGTAATAGCTGGAGGGATTCGGTGAGTGTGATACGACTTCAATCGCTCGATTTGAAAACGACGGGAACTATCGAAGGGTTTGTTCTGGATGCCGATTCTGCAGACCAGCGGGGCGATATTGTCTTGACGGCAACCCGTGTTCTTACAAGCACGCCGACGGAAAAGAGCACCCGTTTGAAAGAATCGGGAAAATTCAGGCTGGCACTACTGCCGGAAGGTCGCTACACACTCAGCGCGTTCCGCGACAGAGACTCATCGCTCACGTACTCATTCGGCAAGCCGTTTCCCTTTATGCCTTCTGAGCGATTCATTGTTGCACCGGACACGATCAAGGTGCGGGCGCGGTGGGATGTCGAGGGAGTTGTGGTAAAGTTACCCGCGTCACCGAAGTGACTCATTGACGGGGTACTTCGCGCTGCGGATCGGGACGAGGCTGGATGTTCCTGATGACCTTCTCAGGAACAACCCACGCGTCAGGAAAGCCGTTCTCCTGAAGGAACTTTGCGTACATATCAGCGTCATCGCGCACAAGGAAGTTCCCGGCGCGGATCTTGTAGGTCGGGGCATCGAACGCGATGTAAAACCACTCACCGGCAAATGCAGCTTCGGCTTCCGCTTTCTTTCCGTTTGCTTCATCAATATCGGTCGTCGCCAGCATTTGCACGCGAAATCCCGGCGTAGGCAACGGAGGATCACTCACCGCCGGCTCGCTTGGAATGCTCTTCTTCTCTTTCTCTCGTCGAAGCTCGGAGAGAAATACTTTTGGATCCATATCGTAGTCCGAAGGGCGGAACCGGTCTTCGTACTCCTTGAGAATGTTGCCCGATGACTTCGGTTTCTCAAGTTCTTTCGACGCGCCACAGCCAAGAACAAGCAAGCTTGCGAAGATGATGATGGCGAGATGTTTCATCGTTCTATTTGTTGAGTTGAGCGACCCACGCGTTTTTGTATTCTGCCGGGAATTCCTTTTTCATCTGAGCACAGAACTCCTTCGCCGCCTCATGAGTGTCAAAGAAACCGATGCGGACTTGATAGCGGTGGCGCTGCATATGGTAATCGTTGACAACGGGAAGCAGATAGCGCTGGCGCGCTAACGCTTGAGTTGTTCCCGCCAACTTCGCGTTTTTGAACGCGCCGATTTGAACGGTGTACTGAGCGCCGCGCTCCTCGGCTGGTTTGGGCTTCGACTCGTCCGCAGGGTCTTCGCCTTCAGCAACCACGGTGTCGGTGCGCGTCTCGAACGTCCGGTCGCTTGTTGCCGTCGTATCCATCGGCAAAACGTCCATCCATTCACGGTCGCTTTCCGATGTCGAACCGCATCCGGTAAACAGTGCCACAAGCACGATACTCGAAATAATAAACAGTGGGAAGCGCATTCAGTATCCTTTCAAAGCTGCGGCAGTATCCGCGACAGAATCCATGCTGACAATCTTCACACTCGCGCTCGCGCCGATCCGATCCGCTCCGTGCGTCACCAATGCCAGGGCGTCCTCGCGTGTACGCACACCACCCGACGCTTTCACTCCCATCGCCGAGCCGACGACGCGTCGCATCAATGCGATATCGCCGACCGTAGCGCCCCCCTTGCTGAACCCCGTCGAGGTTTTGACGAAGTCCGCTCCCGCATTCTTTGCCAGCACACAGGCTTTCACTTTCTCTTCGTCGGTGAGCAAAGCGGTTTCGAGGATGACTTTCGAGAGAACGCGGTATCGCTTGGCGGTGCTGGTAACTGCAAAGATGTCGTGCTCCACGTAGTCATACTGCTTCGACTTCAGCATGCCGACGTTGACGACCATGTCCACTTCGCCCGCCCCGTCGCGAATCGCCGATTCGGTTTCAAATGCTTTCACTTGAGTGGACGTAGCGCCAAGGGGGAAGCCGATGACAGTACACACTTTGACGTCGGTGCCGCGCAGAAGTTTCGCGCACAGCGGAACATAGCTCGGGTTTACGCACACGCTCGCGAAAACATATTTGCGCGCTTCATCGCACAGAGTTTCAATTTCCTTCGTTGTCGCTTCGGGTTTCAGCATCGTGTGGTCAATCATGCCGGCGAGGTCCGCTTCGATGCCGCCGGCGGAGCTAATGCCGAGGCCCGAGGTAATTCGCGCAGCACCGCCGTTGACAATCGCGCGCACCCCCTCTTTGTTATGAACAACGCACAAGCCATCCGAGCAAATGCCGTCCTTGCAGCAAAGATGATCCTTTCCCAACTTCTCCTGCAGGATCTCGCTGATGATCTTATCTATTGTCTCGCGATTCATGAATCTACTTATAGTGCAAGAGGAATATGGT
>JANNUB010000078.1:0-1952 GCA_031394795.1 Ignavibacteriota bacterium
TAGGTTCGGCTGTAGGCTTCTATCGCGAGATGAACTGGGGCGAGATGCTTATTCGCTTTGCCCTGAAGTATACCGAAGTCGCGTAAGGAGGCAAGTACACCCTGTGCGACGGGTGTGCGACAAATTTATGGGGGCGGTTGAGTTGCGCTGAAAAAGGGCTATAATCTGACTGCTATATTAGCAGTCAGAATAGGAGCCTAGAAACGATGGCAGAATCACTGGTGGTACTCGAAGAGCGTCGGCAGCAACTCTATGAGCAGTTGATCGGTATTGGGGATTTCCGGCCCGGAATGATCTCGGCTCGCTACCGTAAATGCGGGCGGGGAAACTGCGCCTGTGCGCAGCCGGGTCATGCCGGACACGGGCCTCAGTATCTGTGGAACACAACGCAGCGGGGGCAGAGCCGAGCGCAGAATTTGCATTTGGGGCCGGAACTGCAGCAGGTGGAAAGCGAGCTAGCCAGCTATCGGCGCTTTGTGGAGTTGTGCGGTGAGATAGTGAAAGTCAATGAGCAGATCTGCCGGTTGCGGCCGGTAGCTGAGATTAGGGACGAGCGAGAGTTGGCCCAGCTAAAAAAAACCTTGCAGCGGAAGTACAGCAAGAAGTGGCGCAAGAGTTAGAACATTTGCTGGGGCGCTTGCTGCGGCAAGATGGTTTGGATCTGGAAGCGAGCGAGTTTGCTATTCGGGCAGCGATGCACCAAGTAGGAGGAGTGCTGCTGGGGAAATTGCTCAACCGCGAGCCGGGCGACAGTCACGCTGAAGTGAAATGCCCGGCTGGTCATGCCGCAACTTTGGTAGATTACCGCAGCAAAGAGATCACCACGGTAGTCGGTCAAGTGGAGTTCCGCCGCGCCTACTATCACTGTGCCGAGTGTGGCGCGGGAGTGTTACCACAGGACGAGGCGCTCGATTTGGTGGGCACGTCATTTAGTCCTGGGGTGCGGCGCTTAATGGGGCGCGTGGGTGGAAAAGAATCATTCAATGAGGGCAGAATCGACCTGGAGGAGTTAGCCGGGATCAAAGTGCAAACCAAAGCGGTGGAGCGAGTTGCGGAAGCAGTGGGGGCAGAGATTGAAGCGTGCCTACAAAAAGAGCGGCAAGTGGTGATCAACGATCAGAAGGTAGTACCTCTGAAATCGGTAGCGAAGTTGTACGTGAGCATCGATGGCACGGGCGTGCCGGTAATCAAACGTGAGACTGCCGGGCGGCGGGGCAAATCGCTGACCGGCGAGGCCCACACGCGGGAAGCGAAGTTGGGTTGTGTGTTTACACAGACGGCCGTTGATGAAAAAGGTCGTCCGGTGCGCGATGAAGCTTCGACTACTTACGTGGGGGCCATAGAAACGGCGGCGGAGTTTGGCTGGCGCATCTATGGGGAAACAGAACGGCGCGGGCTCAGACGCGCAGCGCAAGTGATTGTCATCGCTGACGGAGCGCTCTGGGTGTGGGGCATTGCCGCGGAACACTTCCCCGGCGCCATCGAGATCGTTGATCTCTATCACGCCCGCGAGCATCTCAGCGACTTGAGCAAGTTGGTCTATGGGGTCGCCAGTAAGAAAGCCAAGCAATGGACCACCGCGCGCTCGGCCCAACTTGATGAGGGCAAGATTGAGTCCCTGCTCCTAAGTCTGCGGCGGCTGCGGCCGACTGCGCCACAGACCCAGGAAGCGGTACGCCAGACCATCAGCTACTTCGACAACAATCGCGAACGCATGCGCTACGCCCAGTTTCGCCGCCAAGGACTGTTCGTCGGTTCAGGGGTGATCGAAGCCGGCTGCAAAACCATTGTCGGCCAACGTCTGAAACAATCAGGCATGCGCTGGAGTCTGCGCGGCGCCAATGCCATCATCGCGCTCCGCTGTGCCCAACTCAGCGGTCGCTGGGAGGAGTTCTGGGAAATGCGCGCCGCCAGTTAGCCGCTCCCTACCCATAAATATGTCGCACACCCGC
>JANNUB010000192.1:0-7021 GCA_031394795.1 Ignavibacteriota bacterium
GCGCCACGACCTACGCAAACCTTCCGTCCGGTTCACGGTCGGTAAATTTTTCAGCGCTGACCCAAACCCTGTCGATGGGTTCTGAGCAGCAAAGCACATTTGCAATCTACCTCGATGGTGCCGGAGCTCCTGCCTTCATCAATCTCGTCGAAGGACACAACGACAAGAACAATGCTAAGGCAGGAAAGATCAAAGTGAAATTTGTCAATCTTGCCTCCGGAGCGAATGTGGTGACGTATCGTCTCGGCTCTCCAACGGGGTCCGATGTTGTCGCGGGCGTACCGTTTGCCGCGGCGTCACAATACACGGAGCTAGATTCGCTGAATCAATCCATCTGGGCCCTCTCAAGCGGCGGCTATCTCGTCAGCAGCATTGGCGGTGCAAACGAAGTTCCGCCGGTTACAGGCAATACTACAAATGGCGATGCGACCGCCGGCTTGGTTGTTGACGCACTAACGTATCAAGTCAACCTCAACGTGCAAAACAGCCGCGGGATGTTCACGGCGGCACACATTCACAACGGCCCCGAGGGTGTTGCTGCCCCGGTTGTTCAGCCGATAAGCGTTGATTCTCAGAATGTGTCGTTCAGTACACCAGCGACATTCACAGGTGCGCTGGAAAATCCACCAGTCACCACAGCTTCAACAGGTACCGCTCGTTTCCATCTCAACTCAAAAAACGGATTCTTCTACAACTTGTCCGTTACGCGCGATAATACTGTAGGACCGTCAGGTTTTTATACTGCTGCTCATATTCATCGCGGCCCTGTAGGAGTCAACGGTCCGGTCGTATTTCCTCTGACGCTTCCGGCGAATGGGGATGCTTCTCGTGCGGGATTCCTTGCGGATTCTCTGCGAGCGAGAAATGAACCAGCACCGGCGGATACAAACTCAAAAGCAGGTGGACTTGGGACATTCACTCTTTATGCAGATTCGCTCGTTTACAGTATAGTGGTTGCACGGCGGACGGAAACGGCGGACACCACATTCACGGCAATGCACTTCCACAATGCGGCAGCCGGCGTCAATGGTCCGGTTGTTCGGACAATTCAAAGCACCCCGTGGTCCAACGTAACAAGAACATTTACCGGCACGTGGAAGCGCACCGACACTGAACCCTTGACTGATGCTTTGATTACTGCGCTTTATACTGGGCAAATTTATTTGAATGTTCACTCAACAGTGAGACCTGGTGGAGCGATCCGATCTCAATTGAGAATCGCCCCAACAACTACCTTCACCATTAGCGGCAGTTGGAACACTGCAACGCTTACGGCAGCGATGAAGGATTCGATTTGCCGCGGACAAGCGTACGCGAATTTCCACTCAGCTACGAATCCCGGGGGACAGATCCGCGCACAGGGTGTTCCGGATCCGATCACCGCATGCACTTTCAGAGGCACATGGAACATTCCCCGCGATTCGACTCGATTGAAAGAAGAATTCAATTTGAATCGCATGTACTTCAACTTCCATACGCTGACGAATCCCGGCGGCGAGGTTCGCGGACAGATCAAAGTTGACGTCTCGAAGGGGCAGTATGGCTCCACACAACTCGGTGCTGCGACGTATGGAGTCGGGAAGATGTACACCATCATTGCCGCAGGCAAGGGATCGGCGTTCCAGTTGATTCGGCTGGAAGATCGCCTTGGACCGGGAGCGCCGGTTGGTAAGCCTGCGACGAAGCCTCTTGTAAGTAAGGAAGACCAGTGAACAAACTAATTAAGGAGGACACAATGCAAAAAAGAATCGCTGTCTTTTCTTCTATCATGCTCTTGTTGCCGGCTTTGCTGTTTGCCGGAATCACGGGCAAGATTAGAGGGAAGGTAACTGATCGGGAGTCGAAAGAAGCTCTCATTGGCGCGAACGTGACTGTTGAAGGCACAAGCCTTGGCGCCAAAACGGACATTGATGGTGAGTACATCATTCTCAATGTGCCCGCAGGAACGTATTCGGTGAAAGCCAGCTATGTGGGCTATGCATCCACGACCATTTCAAACATTCGCGTGAGTTCCGACCTGACTACCTCGCAGAACCTCGCGCTTTCAGCTGAAGCGATTCAGGTGACGGGTGTAGAGATCATTGCAGAGCGCCCGTTGATAAACAAGAATGCGACGAACGCTGTTCGCGTTGTTTCGGGAGAAGACCTGCAGAACATTCCAGTTCGCGGCATTGCCGCAGTGGTAGCGTTGCAGCCTGGTGTTGTCGCGCAAGGCGGCGAAGTCTTCATTCGTGGCGGCAGACAGGACGAGGTTGGCTATTACGTTGACGGCGCGGATGCCCGCGACGCTCGCGACGGGAGGGTGGCGCTCAATGTGATTCCTGAAGCAGTGGAGGAATTTCAAGTTCAAGACGGCGGCTACAATGCCGAATACGGAGGCGCGAACGCAGGTATTGTCCGGCAGTCGCTGAAAACAGGCTCCAGCAGTTTCACCGCTTCGTTGCGTACGGAGAGCGACGCTTTTGTGAATAGAGGAGAAAATTTCCTCGGCGGATACAGCTACGGCCACACTGAAGTTGCAGGAACATTCTCGGGTCCGATTACAGACAACATCAAATTCTTCGCGGCGGGAAATAGAATTTTCGAGTCCGATCCCACGGCTGCGTTTTGGAATGGGTTCACATTCAACGGCCTGATTGAAGACCCGGCAACAACCAACAATACGAATAATCCCATTGTTATTGATCCGAACAGTCCGTACAACGGGCGACGCGCTCCGGATCGGTTGGATCTCGTCCTCGTTCCCGGAAATGTTCCGGGCCGCGGGTTCCAGTCCTGGGGTGGAAACGGAACGGTGACGTTCGACTACAATCCCCTCATCTTCCGCCTAAGTGGGACGTTCAATCGTTCGAAGAATATCGAGAATCTTGCGCCGATTCGGAATATCTTGAATGCGGCGCGTCTGCGCAATGAAGACGCAAGCACAGGGTTGTATAGTGCGAAACTGACCCACTTCCTCCAGCCGCAAACATATTACGATGTGACATTCAGCTATTTCGATCAGCGGTTCAAACGCTACGATCCGAATTTCAAGGACGATTACCTCGCGTACGGCGACAGCGTTGCAGGAGCTGATAAGGGCTTCCAGTATTTCAAAAGGGCGCAATCACCGTTGAATATGGTGATGAACGGATTCCGTTTCACGCGTTATGGCGCTCTGATGGGAGGCTACCAAAAACGAAAGGCGAACTATGTGAGCGGGCAAATTGACCTGACACATCAATTGACGAACCACGAACTGAAAGGCGGTTTCTCGTATCGTGAACATCGTGTTCGCAACTATTCCATCGGCTCGCTTGAGGCGCTGTACAATGCTCTCATCGCTCAGCCCGATGCTGCACGCAACGGCGGCGCTCTGAGAGATTTGTTATTCCGCTCGAACGGCGTGCCCAACAACTATGGCTACGACGTGTATGGCAACGAGGCAGATGGAACCGGCATTGATGCGGTGCGGAAGCCGAAGTATATCTCGGGCTATCTCCAAGACAAGTTCGAATTCGACGATCTCGTGATCAACGCGGGCTTGCGTTTCGATTCATTCGATAACGATGACTTCACGTTCAACGACCCGAAAAACCCGTCGTTCGATAACGCGAATTTCTCGGTGTCTGATTCGGGGACGACGAAATACCCGGCCTTCAAGGCAGTGAGTCCTCGTCTCGGGTTCTCGTTCCCCGTCACGGACAAAACCGTGTTCCACGTTCAGTACGGAAAATTCGTGCAGGCTCCGGTGCTGAACGACATCTACGTTAGCCGTTCGCAGATGGCGTTGTTCTTCTCGGGCCGTAACTTTATCCGCAATCCGTTTGGCGCCGGACTTGATCCGGTCAGAACCACACAATACGAGATTGGGTTCTCACAACAGTTCTCGGATTTTGCATCGTTCGACCTAACGACATTCTACAAGGACATCCAGGGTCAAATCCAGTACGAAGTCGTCACCACGGCGTCCGGGTCGGCTACAGCCTCATACAACATTCTGAAGAACGGCGATTACGCGACCACCAAAGGGATTGAGCTGGCAGTCCGCATGCGCCGGACGAACCGTCTCCAGGCTGCGTTGAACTATACGCTGTCCGATGCACAAGGAACCGGTTCAAGTCGTTCCAGTTCGGTTTCATCCGTTCAGGCAGGGCCGGAGCGCCCGACGGTCATCTCTCCATTGCAATTTAACCAGGCACACCGCGGCACGGTGAACCTCGATTATCGGTTTGGAAAAGATGACGGCGGTGCCATTCTCGAAAGGCTTGGCGCAAACTTGCTGTTCACATTTAACGGCGGGCATGCGTACACGAAAGCCCTTTCTTCCAGTACCTCTGGGCAGCGCTCGCCCGATGAAGCGGGAATTCTCGCAGACGACGATCCACGCTCTCGCAAGCCGGACGGCGCAGTTAATTCATCAACAACACCGTGGGTGTTTCAGATTGACCTTCGACTTGATAAGACCGTCTCTATCGAAGGACTTTTTGACGTGAACTTCTACATGTACGTGGCAAACCTCCTTGATACTAAGAACGTTTTCAACGTGTACAGCCGTTCTGGTAATGCGGAAGATGATGGGTTCCTTTCGAACCCCGCGCTCAGCGGAGCAATTGTTGCCCAGCAAGGACCCCGTTATGTCGAGTTGTACAATGCAATCAACAACGGGAACCGTCAACACTATTGGGACAACCAGCTTGATCCGAACAATGCTTTTGGCGGCGGAGATATCTATGGACCGCCGAGACAGATTCGTTTTGGCGTCAACATTGTGTACTAAGCACGCAAAATGTTTTCACAAATAAATCAGGTGAACGTATGAAAAAACTAACAGCGCTGTTCGCTCTTTTGTGTGTGGCATTCACTCTCTTGAGTGACGATGTCGCCAATGCGAGTGATCGCAGAGGCGGACGGCCGCCGCAAACGAGCAGTCTGCGGAAGCCAGATGGGACGCCAGTCTCAACACTTATTAACACAAACGCAATTGCCGGATGGATACGCAACGACGGATGGTCAGCGCGCATCCCATCCTCGGGGAATTCGGGTGTGTTCTATCCACGCGGCACAGCTGGTGCGATCTTTCAGGATGGCATCGTATGGGGTGGAAACGTTAACGACGGCGGCTCGCAAGTATTGCGTGTTGGCGGACAGACATTTCAGATTGGTACAGTCGCAGGACGCGTTATTGATCCTGATGGTGCTGGCCGAGGCGCTCTTCCCGTAGCCGCAAATCCGAACGATCCGGATGTGCGAATCTATCGCATACGTCGCGATTTCCGGACCGTTGATCTGAAGCAGGACGCCGGTGAAGTGAACGAGAAAGGCTTAAGTTCCGTCACAGATGGCGACATTGCAGCGGTTCGCGCACAATATGCAACCGATTGGGTTGAGTGGCCTGCAAGTCAGGGAGCTCCCTATTACGATGCAAACGGCGATGGCCAATATACTCCAGGATTCAATGCAGATGGAACACCGAAGCTTCGTCCTCAGACAGGCGAGGCATTCGATCCGGCAAAGCACGCCGACGAGCCGGGTTATGCGGACGCGGATCAGGTTATCTGGTTCGTTTGCAATGACCTGAACGTTGGGAAGACGCTCGCTCTGTACGGATCGAATCCAATTGGGTTGGAATTACAGGTTACCCTTTGGGCGTACAACAGGACGGATCCTCTTGCAAATGTATACTTCAAAGCATTCAAGTTTATCTACAAAGGAACTCCCACAACGCCAGCGGGTTCTACGATCACTGATATGTACGTAGCCCAATGGGCGGACGTTGATATGGGCGATGCAGGTGATGATTTTGCCGGCAGCGACACATCCCTCAGTTTGGTGTATGTATATAATGGCGATCCGCTTGATGGTGAGTACGCGAAGTTCGGCTTGAAACCACCGGCGATTGGCTATGACTTTTTGCAGGGTCCTATCGTCGCAGGTGCGCCGACAGATAGTGCAGTTTTTGGTCTTAAGCGTGTTCGCGGGAAGAAGAACCTCCCCATGACCGCCGCATTCTACTTTGCTGCAGGCGGGACGTTTTCCGATCCCCCATTTACGCGCGAAGGCACTCTTCAATGGTACAACCTGTTGCGTGGACTGACACCGAGAGATGGCAGCCCGTTTGTGCATCGGAATTTCCCGCAACTCGGTGCAACAAAATTCTGGCTTGATGGTGATCCGGTTGCAGGAACAGGTCGCCTTGATGGAGCGATTGATCAGCCGGGCGATCGCCGTATTGGTGCATGCGCGGGTCCATTCACGATGGTACTTGGTGATACACAAGAAGTTGTTGTTGGCGTTGTTGCAGGTATTGGCGGAGACTACCTAACGAGTATTTCCGTTATGAAGAACAACGACATCGCAGTGCAGAATGCCTACAATGATCTGTTCGACTTGCCGAAAGCCCCACCCTCACCGAAAGTGAAGGGCATCGCGCTGAACAAGCAAATTGCGCTTGACTGGGGTTCCGACCTTGGCCAAGTTCGAGCGAGCGAGGATTACAACCGCAAAGGTTATTCGTTCGAAGGATACAACGTGTACCAGTTGCCGAGTCCGTCCGCCACGTTCAGCCAGGCGATTCGACTCGCGACGTACGATAAAGAAGGGAATGGCGTACGAACCATATTCGATGATGTGTTCGATGTTTCGCTCGGTATCATCGTGCGCGTGGTGAAGCAACGAGGTACCGACAGCGGTATTCAACGTCGACTCGTCATCAACGAAGACAAGGTACGGGTCGCGCCGCTTGTGAATGGACAGCAATATTATTTTGCCGTTACTTCATACGGGTACAACCCGAGTGATCAGGCATTGACTCATGCTCTTGAGTCTTCGATGCAAATCATAACGGTGGTTCCGAAAACACCTGACCCGGGCTTTGGGGCTATCTCGTCACGGTTTGGCGAGGAGCTTCAGGTGGCAAATCTGAACCAGGGAATCCAGAGCGACGGTGGTGCGGTACCAGTTATGGTTGACCCGACAGTGGCAACGGGGAAAACCTATCAAGTGAGATTTAGGAATGTGCAAAAAACATTTCGGTATCCCG
>JANNUB010000194.1:0-2541 GCA_031394795.1 Ignavibacteriota bacterium
CGAGCTCCGCACGCTCTCGCGGCAGCTCGATGAGAAGCTGAAGCATTCCGATGAGCGAAGCAACACCAGCCGGCTGGAGCTGCTGCAATATGCCCAGCAATTGGAAACACGCTTCACGACATCGCTGCAGAGCGCAATTCAAACATCGGCGGAACGGATCGCGTCGCTCGACCTACTCCTGAAACAATCGGGCGAAACCCTCGGCGTAAAATTGCAGGAGCACGAAAAGCGCGCCGAGGCCGCTGGCACGAGAATCCTCGAACGGGTGCAAGAAGTACGCAGCAGTTTCATTCAACTTCTGAATAACGCGCAAGAGACAGCGAAAGAACAGCATGCCGAGCTCGAACAGCAGCTCAAGCGTTTCGATGAACGAGCCGTCGTAGAGCGGAACGAATTTTTGAAACAACTCGAACAGTTTGAGACACGTTTCGACAAGTCCGTGCAGAATGCCGTTCAAACGGCTGCGGAAAAAATCGGCGCGCTGGACGTTCAGGTGAATTCAAATCAGAAAAAACTGCATCAGGAAATTTCCGACCTGCGAGCCGAGCTTATGCAAACGCTCGACAAACGCACGCATGAGCTTGCCAACTCCAAAGTATCGCGCGACGCGATGGCGGAAACGTTGATGGAGCTTGCCAAGCGTGTGAAAGGCGAGGAGCGCACTGATCTCAAGCTCATTTCACAAACAAACAAATCATAGCGCAAAGCGATGGCGACATTCGATCTTTCTAATACGGTGGATGAGCGCACGACGGGGCTTCGCTCGCTCCGCCGTTTGATCAACGCGCCGACGCAGCGCGTTGTCGAGGAGCTGCACCGGAACGTCCGCAGGCTGAATGCGGATATCTACTCGCCGGAGGAGCTGACCAAACTTCTCGTTCCCGTTGTCAACGAGGTTCTGCAACAACGCATCGCCGCGTCGGAGCAGCAAGTCACAGCCACACTCGCGCCGATTATCGACAAAATCTTTGCCGAGAGAACTCACCAGGACAAGGCTGCAATTGCCAGCGCACTTGCACCAACAGTAGCAAAAGCGCTGCGGGAACAACACGAGAAATTCCCGTATGAAGTTGCGGAAGACCTCGCGCCGCTGATAGGCGCCGCGATCCGCGAGCAGATTCGGGTGCAGCGCGACGCCATGGTGGACGCGCTGTATCCCATTATTGGCGCGACCATCGCCAAGTACATGGCGGAAGCGTTGCGCCAGCTCGCGGAGAATGTCAACAAGAGGATCGAGAACTCGTTCTCCCTGAGCGGATTGATGAGAAAAGCAAAATCGAAAGCGACTGGCGTTTCGGAAGCCGAATTGATTTTAGAGGAATCTCTCCCCTTTTCGGTTGAGGCGGCGTTCCTCATTCACAAGTCCTCAGGTATTCTCATTTCGGAAGCGCACAAGCAAGGCATGCACTTCGACACCGACCTGGTGTCGGGCATGCTGACGGCAATTCGCAGTTTCGTGAATGAGTGGATTTCGCGGACAGGCGACGTGTCCGAAATTGAGACGATCGAGTACGGCCGCTCGAAGATCATCCTCGAAGTCGCCGGACACTGCTACCTCGCGGTCGTTGTTGACGGCGAACCGCCGCGGCATTTCATCTACCGGGTGCGCGAAACCCTCGCTGGAATCATTTCCGAATCGGGCAGAGAGATCGCAGCGTTTGCAGGCGAGCTGTCGTTCATTCCCACACCGGTTCATGAACGAATTCGCTCATTGATTGGTGAAGCAACAAGAATCGCGGCAATGCCAAAGCGCTCGCTTGCAAAAACCATGCTGCCGCTCGCGGCGGCTTTCCTGCTCTTGATCACGATTCCGCTCGGCTGGTATTTCTACAGCCGGAGCCGGGATCGGAGCACTGAGCAAGGAGTTTCATCGGCAATTGCATCTTCGCCCGGGCTCACGCACAATCCCATAGCGGTACGCGCCGACGGCGACGAGATACGCTTGAGCGGAACGCTCCCCAACGAGTTGCTCAAAGGGCGCGCCGCGAACGCAGCGCGGAGCGTCTCATCGTCCATCGTCGTTGAGGATGCTATCACATTGTCCGAGCCGCCGACCCATCCCGTTATTGCCGCTGCGCATGTCGAACGGGTGACCTCGGCATTTAACACCATCAAAGGTGTTGACATATCTTCATCCTATGACAACGGTTCGATCAACGTCCGGGGAACCATCACCGACAAAGCCCTCGAGAGAAAACTTGTGGCGGAACTTGAGCGGCTTCCGGGAGTTGCCTCCATCACTACTGCATTCAAGACCAGCAAGCCGGCAGTGGAGGACGTTGTGTATTTCATCCGCTCGACCGAGTTCACAGAAGATGCGCCGTCGAAGTTCCGAGCGCTCAAGAGTCTTCTTACGCAGAATCCCTCTTTGCATCTTCGCATTGTCGGATACAGCGACGGCTTAGGAACGATGGCAAAGAGAATACCATTGACGCTTGCACGGGCGGCGGCGGCAAAGAATTTTTTGATTGACTTGGGTGTCGCCGGCAATCGCCTGCACATCGAAGGTGAGGGAAGATCCGTTCCCGGCCTCGACCCGAT
>JANNUB010000082.1:0-3098 GCA_031394795.1 Ignavibacteriota bacterium
CGGTGTCGCCGAGGGACTGCGCATTAGTGAACAGTGGAAGAAGAAGAGTCAGCGTAACAAACAATTTCAACATGGGATGCCTTGATTCATTCTGCTTGGGTTCATGATTTCCATTTATGAAGGCACCAACTTCGGTGCCAGAACACCAGTATGGATTTCGGAGCAAATGCGACAGACATTCTGCGGGAACTGCCGGAGGATTTGCCGGAATTCTGAAAATCAGGCATTAAGTTGAAACGATCGAAGCATACGTTCTCCAATTATTCTCTTTGTTATTGAACTCTTTCACGACGCCTTCGATCGTTTGCTTGTCCGATGACAGAACGTTATATTTTCCCTGAGCAGAAGAAGGCGCATGCAAAAGCAGACAATCACATATGATTCTTCCATAGATGCCATAGTTGCTCTGGCGAAACGTCTAAGCAACTATGAAAAGCAATATCAGTTTACGTCCGAAGACTTCTTCAACCAATACAATAAAGGCTTGCTCGAAGACTCGATTGACTTTGTAGAATGGTCGAACGACTATCAGCATTTCCTCGCCCTCAAATGTGAACTGGAAGAACGTTTGAGCTATGCCGCATGAGACCCTCACAAGATACCTTCGCGAAATCGAATCTGCCCTACAACAACTTACCGCTTGCCACTTCGAGAAATACGAAGAAGAAGTTCTCTCCGCTAACCGGGCAAACATCCGCGTGCGAGTCCGATTCATTCAGGGAAACCTCTTGGAAATAAGCGAAGCGGTCGCTGTCGAGGAAAACGAGATCCGGCATCTTTCGTATCGCTGTTAAGACCTTTCCGAATCACAAGCATCTCCCGACCGAAATCACTGCCGCTCAAAAACCGACGATGAAAGAAGTTGTGCAAGAAACCAAAACATACCTCGCGTCTGCTGAATTGAGTTGAGACTCGTTGCTACTTCTGGCTCTTCTCACCCAATACATATCGCGCATCTTGTACTGCGAACTGCTGCCTGAGGAAACGTCAATGAAACGCGGCGAGATGAATTCATGGTGAGGCTCAAACTCTAACCGGTTTTGTTCAAGCCGTTGAAGCTCTCCACCTTTTGATTGCGCTTTGAATGACTTGAAGGGCTGCCCGTTTGCTTTGATGATGATCGTGAGTTCTCCATCCTTCTTCGTCAGAGTTTTCATTGTTGCATATTGCCCGCTCGAAGAGTCGAGTCGTCGACAATTGCAATCTCCGCCTCCGTCAACCCGTAGAGTTCATACACTGCCGCATCAATTTGGCGGTCGAGCGAAGCGCAGTGCATTTCGAGACGGTTCACCTCCTCGTCGGTTTTGGATTTGGAGAGTTTCTCTTTTGCGGCGAGCATCTGCTCTACCAGCCAACGTTCCTATTTCAGCCTCTTGATATTCTTCTCGGTAAGCAACGACTTCATTTGCGTGATTGCAATGTCGTTCAGCTTTTTCAGCCGCTCGCCTTGCGGTAATGCTTGTCGTATCAATACGGAGTTGATGCTTTCCAGATTTGTAAGTATGACGAGTTGTTCGAGAGTGGAATAGTCGCGAATATTCCCATCCTTCGTCGCGTTGTGTTCTCGCCATTCCCTTGCTGTCTTGCCGAACAGCGCCACGTTCAACATATCCGCTTCGTTGGCGTAAATGATATTCGTTTGTTGCTTCGTCACGGTTGGAGGGATGAGCATTTCTTTTATGGCATCGGTGTGAATGCGGTAATTGATTTTCGCTAATGTGCGCTGAAGATTCCATTCCAATGATTTGGCAACGCTCTCTTCATCTTTCAACCGCTGGAACTCTTTGATCAGATACAGCTTAAACTCAGGGCTGAGCCACGATCCGAATTCAAAGGCGATGTCTTTTTTGCGCAAACGTGCCGCTTCCGAAACGTCCGGCTTTTGCAATCAGCCCGATACCGTTGGTTTTCTCCACCCATTTCTTTACAGAAAGCGTAAAGCGATTGAGCCCGGACTCCATCATAATTCCCTCGAATTCGGGGGAATTAAAATCGGGGTTGGTTATCACAAATCCCAAGAAACTCGATTGTGTTTTTGTTCCTGAGCCATTTTTCAATGAGAGATAATCCATCTTCAAAGCTTCTCACCATGTCGGTCAAAGAGATGTAATCCGACTGGTTCGCTTTGATGATGGTAATCTCCGTTCCCTTCACAACGATGGTTTGATTTTTCTTTGTCATTAGGTTTTTTCCTTTTCCACGATCGTAATCTCTTCTTCCGTCAACCCGTAGAGTTCGTACACTGCCGCATCAATCTGGCGGTCGAGCGAGGCGCAGTGGGCTTCGAGACGATGAGTTTTGGCTTCGGTCTTGGATTGCGCTAACTTCTCTTTCGCCGCAAGCATCTGCTCTACCAATTTGACGATATTGTCGTGGCGGTATTTGTCGGCTGGATCGGAGAAGTTGATTGTGCGGATGGGGAGTTGTTCGATGTATTGACGATTGTATGCGTAATACCCACCACTGAAAGAAGTACTCAACGACTTTAGAAACAAGTCGAGCAACTTTGAGTTTAGAAGTCCCAACACATATTCATACGACAGAAACTCCGACGCCTTTAGTGTAATCCCATAACCTCCTCCTCCGCCGCCGCCACTACCAACAAAATAATAAGCGTTGCTTGAGTCGAGCGTGAATGATGCACGATTAGCAATGCTTGGCGTGAGAATCTTCTTTTGCTCCATCTCGCCAAGATTTTGTGAACGCCCGAAAGCATACCAGCGACTGTTTTTCCATTTACCACGTTCTCTTGACTCAAGTCTTGATCTATTCTCTTTGAGATACTCCCACACTTGCGGATAATCTGAGGATAGCTCTTTTGCAGACAACAGTTCAGCTTTTCCATCAACCAACTTATATGGGAAGAGGATTGATTTGGTTATCTCTGAAATCATGTAGCGTCTGATGTTTACCGATCCCTTACAGAGTGGATGGAGAAGTTCGGTTTCCAGTTTGTGAGAGCGGTCCGTATTTTCAGAGTAGAAAGTCTTCCCATTTTCATTTTCTACGATAAAGACCGGGTCAGCTCCAGTAACCAATCCTTGAAAAATCCTGTCTGCCAAGTCGCCTAATTTCACTGGCATATTTCTCAGCTTCTC
>JANNUB010000222.1:0-4054 GCA_031394795.1 Ignavibacteriota bacterium
CGCGATTGATCGGATTGAGTTTCGAGTACATGCGATACGCCGCGTCGCCGCGACCGAGCATCGCTTCGGCGATGATTGCCCATGTCGCTCCGTGCGTATAGACGCCGCCGTTCTCTCTCATCCCTGCCGCGTAGCGCGTCAAGTATCCAACGTATTTGTCGGGAGTTTTGTATGCGGGATGCAACAGCAGCGGACCGATATCAAATTCCAACTTGCTCTCGACAACATTCATCACCTGTTCAGCGCGCTCACTGTCGGCAACTCCGGCTATGACTGCCCACGTTTGAGCATTGAGCCAGACCTTCCCTTCCGTGTTTTCTTTGCTTCCTAATTTTTCACCGGAATCTTTCGTGGCGCCGAAATAATATTCGCCGTCCCACGTCAGCGCGTTTATTGTTTCTTTGAGTGACGATGCATGTGAAAGATAATTTTCTGCACGCGCGTCATCATTCTTCTTTCTCGCAATCCATGCGAAGTCGAGAAGAATGCGATGAATGAAGTGCGCGAGCCAAACGGATTCGCCCTTCATGTCGAGGCCGACAGCGCTCAACCCGTCGTTCCAATCGCCGGCGCCGATGAGCGGCAATCCGCGTTCACTGAAACGATCGAGCGAAAAATCAATCGCGCGGCAACAATGGTCGTACATGGTCGCAGCTTTCTTGTCGTCAACGAAGGATTCTCGCTCGTCGAGAAGCGCGAAGTCATTCGTCTCAAGCAAATACGCGTTCATCACAAACGGCAGCCAGAGCAAGTTGTCGGAGATTTGATTCCGCAAACCGATTTCCGACATCGGATGCCACCAATGATAGACTGACCCGTCTTGAAACTGATGCCGCGCGTGCAGCTTCAGCTGGTTCTTCGTACGATCGGGATCGATTGCAAGCCAGAGCTGACTGTCTTGCAACTGGTCGCGGAAACCGAACGCGCCGCCGGTTTGATAGTACGCAGTCCGTCCCCACATCCGACCGGAAATTGCTTGATACTTCAGCCACCAGTTTTGCATGATGTTCATGGCATCATCGGGGGTCGTCACATCCACGGTGCTCAACAGCTTGCCCCATCGCTCGTGAACTTCTTCGAGAGCCGCGTTCACTTCGTCGTGCGAGCGATAGCGCGCAATCATATCGAGCGCGTGCGGTTTCGAATCCGCGCAGCCGAGCGTGTAGCAGATTGTTTTCTCTTCGTTTGGCTTCAGCTTAATTTCATGATGAAGGCTTGCGATTGCGTCGAGCCAGTTGCCTGACAACTTCTTCAGCTTATTCCCGTTAACGGAAGCCGGCTTGCGAACATCCCCATACATTCCGAGAAAGGATTCCTTGTCGCCGTCGAACGACGTCGGCTTCAGGCTCGATGAGTGAAACGCGAGGAACTGCCAGTCGGTATTCCAATATCCCCGGTCGGTCGGCACTTCCCACAGCCGTTTTGTTGCAAACAGTGCGTGCGCCGTTGCATCGTATTTGGTTTCAATAAATGATTTGTGAAACTCGCGATGCCAATCGGGCGATTGACCGAGCCCCCATTCAAGGTATGAGTAAAGATTGAGCTTGCGGACTTTGCGCGAGCCGTTTTTGATTTTCAGTTGCCAGATTTCCAGCGGCTCGTCGTTCTGCACGAAAACAATCAACTCCGTTTCGATACCGAAGTTTTTTGAAGTGATGATGGTGTAGCCGGCGCCGTGACGAACGGAGTACGAGTCGGGTTCATTGCATACCGGTTTCCATCCCGCGCTCCACACATTTCCTTTCTCATCGCGAATGTAGATGTACTTTCCCCATTCGTCCTTGATGAGGTCTTGCTCCCAGCGCGAGATGCGGTTCAACTGCGCATGAGTCCGCCAGCTGTAGCCGCTTCCGTTTTGCGATACGGTTATCCCATAGTCGCCGTTACTTATGACGTTGATCCACGGGCGCGGTGTGTGCGGAGTGGTGAGAACATATTCCTTCCCGTCGGCGGAGAAGCTGCCGTACTTTGTTTTGAAATTCTTCAACTTCATCCCAAACAATCAAACTGTGATCCTGTGCCAAAGGAGTCTCGACGAGTCGTCGATGACCCGACCCGTCGGGAGCCTTCGACCTTCGGCCCGCCTCGACGTCTTAAAACGAAACTCCCAATGTCAACCGATGGGTCTTTTGCAGACGCCCGTGGTCAGCCCAGCCATAATCGAAATTCAACTTGTAATCATCCATTTGGTACTGCACCCCGGCGCCGAGCGTTAAGCCAAGCTCCGAATCTTCCATAAACATGTTCTGATACCCTGCGCGCACGGCGAGCGTGTTTTGAAACATCCACTCCGCACCCGCGCTCATGCTCTCGGTGTTATCGCTTGGATGAAACGCATCAATGGCAAATACGACTGTATTGTCCTCCCCGATTTTCATCGGCAATCCAATTCCCACGCGAAAAACGATCGGCAATGGAAAATCGTTCGTGAAAAGCTCGCCGGGCAGGTTGCCGTTGTCACCATACTTTGCCGGGTCGCTATCGTACAGAATACGCAAATCGCGGCCATTATACTTTGCGCGGGTTCCGAAGTTGGATATGCTCGCCCCAATGTGCATTCCGTCTTCGGACATTCTGTAGATGGTTCCAACATTGATGGAGAACGCGCTCAACGAACTGTGCCAGATGGTTTCCGTAATGTAGTTGAGTTGAACTCCGACAGAGAAACGATCCGAGACTTGCTTTCCGTAGCCGACGCCGAACGCGACGTTCGAAACGGTGTACCGTTCACCTGTGCCGAGAGGCTTCTCTACAGTGCGAACATCAATCTCGCCGGAGTTCAGGGAGGTAACATTCGCATAGACATTGCCGAAATCTCCAAAGCTCGCGGCAACGACGGCGTAATCGTACGAGATATCCGCAAGCCAAGGACTGTGCGTGAACTGCGCGCCGTAGCCGCTGAAGTATCCGATTGCGGCAGGATTGAAGTACGTCGCTTCGATTTCATTGTGAAGGGTCACGCCTGCATTGCCCATGCCGGCAATACGGGCGCTCGGCTCGATCGTGAGAAACGCGCCGACGCTTGTTCCAGCTTTTGATTGCGCGAAGGAGTAATTCACACCGGCGACAATCATTGTTAGGCAAAAAAGGAATCTCTTCATCATGGTCGCCTCGCTTACTTTATGATGGCAAACTTGCCGATGTGGGAACCGAACTGCCCCGCATCAACGTGAAAGACGTACAGACCCGGCGCAACATCAAGGTTGTCCTTTGTGCGCAAATCCCACGGAACGTAGCCTTCGGTCGTGCCGTCGTGCCGCAGCGTTTGCACAAGCTCTCCGCGCACGGTGAAAATTCTTATGGTGCAACTCTGCGGCAAGCCGCGGAACTCGATGCGCCGATCGCCCCGTCCCTGTACACCATACGGCTCCGGCTCAAAACTCGCCGCACCGACATACGGATTGGGAACGACGTATGGCGACCCGCGGAACCCTTTCTTCGCATCGTCGCTGGAGATGATTTCCCCCTTCGACGTGAAAACGAAAGCATCGTTCGCGCCGAATGGGTATTCCAGACGAAGGTTGTACACGTCGCCCGCAGTTGGCGTACGGATCGAATCGGCATTGACCTTTAGCTTGATACTCCAAGTGAAACGGTCAACGTACAAGACGCTGTCCGGTCCCGTGAGCACAGTAATCTCCTCTGCAGAACCAGCAGAGCTGAGCGTTGAGTCGCCATTAGCATCCACGAAGAAGCACCTGAGTTTTTTGGGACCTGAAGGCGTTTGCGCCGTAACACGGAATTTCACGGGGAGAGACCGTCCAAACGTTGTAATGACCGTATCAATGTAGTTGTTTGAAAACGTAACTGCCAAGTCGTTGGGAAAGCCTTCGCGTCTCTGATTGATAGCCATGGCAGCGCCACGAGAATAACTCACATTCAACAGCGCATTGGTTCTTCTGCCTGCCGCGAAACCGCTTCGTACAGTGTCCACAGCAATCGTGCTTGGCGTAAAAATCATCGGAAGAATTCCCTTCCCCACAGGGCCGATCCCGCTTGCGTTCCAATCGGCGCCCGACACAAAGAGAACCTCGCCCGATGTACTGTCTTTGAG
>JANNUB010000234.1:0-2843 GCA_031394795.1 Ignavibacteriota bacterium
ACGTCGAAACTTTTCATTAGATGGAACGCGGTACACACGCGGTTTAGTCAACACCTCGTTAATGAACCACGGCTCGTCTGCCATCGATTCATAACTGCGGTCTATGAGCGCGATACTGTCCTTGTCCGCATCCGCTACATGTTGTTTCGCAATGACGATGAATTTGTTCCGATACTTCTTCAGCAACTCATTCCTGTGCGCGTCATAGAAAGCGATGTTCTTGTTGAACTCGAGCATATATGTTCTACGTTTCGCGTCGCGGGAAACTTTCGTTCGTCCTCTCATACGATTCTCCTTTGCATCACCAGTTAAAGGTAATCTTCTCATTGAGGAAAGGCAAGAATGCATCCCAACCGCCATACTCGCTTCTCTTCAATCGAAGCTTCGCAACGCCTGAATGAGAAATCTCTTTACTTTCGAGGCTCGTTCGTGTATGGTATTTCATTCCTCTCGCACCACTTTTTTCCAAACTCCTCGTATGCTTCGTCGCGGAATTTGTACCAATCCTTCATCACACCGGCTCTCTCCGCAAGGTCTCTGAATCTCCGGAACGCCCCGTTGCCACTAATAGCATCAAAGAACACATCTCTCATCTTTTCGTTTTCGATGGAGAAACAAAAGTTCTCCATCATGCTGTGCTCATGAATGTCCCACTTGCTGGGAAGCGCGATGTACTCATCCGTCTCGATAATGCGTTTGGCAAGTTCAATCTCCTCTTGTTCCCAATCCGCAAAATCTTCATCGGGCGTTCCCTCTTCCGCCGCGGAAAGCGCCTCATCCTGAAGCCCGACAAATTCACCTGTAGGCGTATGCAGGAATCCTTTCCAACCGTCCGTCTGGATTTGCAGCTCCTGCGCGAGGTCATGCAAGTTTACTTTTGCTATCATAGGGGTTGAGAGATTGTTTGACGAGGAATCTCACCCGAACAGCGACTCCACATCGTCTTTCGTGAGTGATTTCATGAAGCCGCTGTCCGTCGTGATGATGTTTTTCACGAGCGCTCGTTTCTTTTCTTGCAGCGCGAGAATTTTTTCTTCGACGCTTTCGCGTGTGATGAGCTTGTACGCAAAGACCTGCCTCGTCTGCCCGATGCGATGCGTGCGGTCGGTCGCTTGCATTTCGACGGCGGGATTCCACCACGGGTCGTAGTGAATCACGTAGTCTGCGGCGGTCAAGTTCAAGCCTGTGCCGCCGGCTTTCAAGCTTATCAAAAAAAGTTTGACGGAATCATCAGCCTGAAACCGTTCGACCCGCTCTCGCCGATTCTTCGTCGAGCCGTCGAGGTATTCGTACACGATGTTTTCCTTGTCGCAATGCCGGCGCAGCACGTCGAGCATTTTCACAAACTGCGAGAAGACCAGCACTTTGTGACCCTCGGCGAGAATGTCATCGAGCATTTCAATGAACGCCTCGAACTTCCCCGCGGTCCCAGCGTAGTTCGAGTCAACTAACCGCGGGTGACAGCACACTTGCCGCAAGCGCATCAGTCCTTCCAGCACTTTGATTTTGCTTCGCTGAAAGCCAACCGTCTCGATGCTCTTCAAAATTGATTCGCGAAAATATTGCCGCCAATACTCGTACGCTCGCTTCTGTTCCACATCCATGTCGCAATAGACAGTTGACTCAACTTTCGGCGGAAGCTCTGTCGCAACAATTTCTTTTGTCCGGCGAAGAAGGAACGGGAAGATGAGCTGTTTCAGCGACGCCGAGGTTTGTTCGTCGGCGAACCGTTCAATCGGTTTAGCGAAATTTTCCGCGAACGTCCGTTCACTCCCGAGCATTCCCGGATTGAGAAATGCAAACTGCGACCAGAGTTCCATAAGATTATTCTCGACGGGAGTTCCCGAAAGCGCGAGACGGTGCCGTGCATTCAGCGCACGGGCAGCGTGCGCGTTCACCGAGATGCTGTTCTTGATGTTTTGTGATTCATCGAGCACGACGTAGAGAAACTCCTGCTTCTTGAGTGTCTCGATGTCGCGGCGGAGAATGGCGTAGCTCGTCAGAATAATTTGGTGCTCGGCAAACTCCTCTTGTAGGAACTTCCGCTCAGTGCCGGCATACACCATCACGTTCAAGTTCGGCGTGAACCGTTCGATTTCTTTTTGCCAGTTGAACAACGGCGTCGTGGGGACAACAATCAAACTCGGCAATGCCGCGCCGTCTTCGTACACTTTCTGAAGCAGGGCGAGCGTTTGCACCGTCTTGCCGAGACCCATATCGTCGGCAAGAATTCCGCCGACCTGAAACTCGCGCAGAAAATGCAGCCAATCATAGCCGAACTTCTGATACGGGCGCAGCTCACCGTGAAAGTTTTTTGGGAGTTTAATTTTTTCGATGGAAGTAAATGAGCGAAGCCGCTCGCGCATTTTCTCGAACTGTTCGTCGCTTTCAAACTCGTCAACGTTTTCGGCAATATCGTTCAGCAAGCCGAGATGCGTGCGCGCAAGCTGGAGTTTTTCCTTTTCTGTATTCCCGATTGCGAGCACGCGGCGAAATCGTTTCAGCCATTGCTCCGGCAGAACGCCGAACGTTCCATCATCCAATTTCACGAACTGCTCGTTATGTCGAATCGCCTGAATGAACTCAGCATAACCAATCGCGCTGCCGCCGAACTTCACGTCAACGGACAAGTCGAACCAATCAATGCCGGACGAAACTCGCACACCGACTTTCGCTCGCTCCGTTCGCAAGCGGTGGTGTTTCAGCGTCTCCTGACCGAATACTTCAACCCCTTCGGCTTGCCCCATTGGGGCTTGCAGCACGGGGAGTTTCGTCAGCAGCCATTCGAGCGCATGAATTTCGTACGGCATGTAAATCCGTTTGCCGTCGGCACGGATGAACGG
>JANNUB010000089.1:0-3678 GCA_031394795.1 Ignavibacteriota bacterium
CATGCACAGACGACAATACCTCCATGGCTCTGTCCGTGTTCAAAAAAATCGTTTGCATGAGTTTCTGTTGTCTCATATCGCGTTTTTCAACAGCCTGCTAAACCCTGAGCGCTTCTTGCGAAGGGTCTTGCGGCGGAATCGAAGCACAAGGTTTTTTTGGATTTCGAATTGTTGATTGCGGAGTGAGATTCTTCGCTCCGCTCAGAATTTAGAAACAAAAAATAAAAGTGGGAGTTCGCTACTAACGGACGTTGGAACCACAAGAGGAAACAACATGAGCAAACGTTTCAAAGCCGCGTCGGCGAAAGTTGACATGGCGAAGCAACATACGATAGACGAAGCAATCGCGAAGGTGAAAGAATGCGCGACGGCGAAGTTTGTCGAATCGGTGGATATCGCGGTACGTCTTGGCGTTGACCCGAAAAAAGCCGACCAGGCGATTCGCGGCACAGTCGCGTTGCCGCACGGCATCGGCAAAGAAGTACGCGTGCTTGTGCTCGCGAGACACCCGAAGGATGAAGAGGCGAGAGCGGCGGGTGCAGACCACGCAGGCCTCGCGGATTTCATCCAGAAAATTCAGGGAGGATGGGCCGATATTGATGTCATTATCGCAACGCCGGATGTAATGGGCGAAGTCGGTAAGCTCGGTAAGGTTCTGGGTCCGCGCGGTTTGATGCCGAACCCCAAGAGCGGCACGGTAACGATGGATGTCGCGAAAGCGGTGAAGGAAGTCAAAGCCGGTAAGATCGAATTCCGCGTCGACAAGGCGGGCATCGTACACGCGTCGATTGGTAAAGCGAATTTTGAGACGAAGCAACTGAGCGAGAATGCGCACGCGTTTCTGAATACGATTGTTCGCCTCAAGCCATCGTCCGCAAAGGGAACGTACATAAAGTCCATTGCGATTTCGAGCACGATGGGTCCGGGTGTTGTGATCGATCGGCATCAGGTTGCGGCGCATTAATTACAATGACGTCGAAGGTTTTACGCACTCAACAACTCACTCTTGCCGCTGCGCGAGCTGCGGCGGGTAAATATCCGTCCATTGCCGTATCTGACGCGGGCTTCTCTCTGGACAAAACAAAATCCTCACGCGAGGTTTTCTCGCCAAGGAAAGGAACATGAAAAAAGAAGAAAAAGTACAATCCATTGACGAAGTCGCGGAAACGGTTTCGCGCTCGACGGCGATGTACTTCACGGATTTCTCGGGACTGACGGTGGAGCAAGCGACGGATTTGCGTCGCGAGCTTCGCAAGGCGGGCGTCGAGTACAAAGTCGCGAAGAACACACTCATCAAAAAAGCGCTGGAGCGTGTAACGGGCTACGACAAGGTGTACGACAAGCTCGTCGGTCCGACGGGTATCGCATTCGCGTTCGAAGACGTCGTCGCGCCGGCGAAAGTAATAGACAAATTTGTTGACAAGCACCACAAGCTTTCGCTGAAAGTGGCCGTGCTCGAAAGGCAAGTCTATGACGGCAAGCGGTTGAAGGAGATTGCGAAACTGCCGTCGAAGAAAGAATTGATGGCGAGCATTCTCGGCTGTATCCAGTCACCGCTTGCCGGCGTACCGACAGTTATCAATGCCGTGATGCGCGACCTTGTCAGCGTTATTGATGAAGTTGGAAAAAAGCTCAACCCTGAATCCGCCAAAGGCGGTTGAAGGGTCTCGTTGCGTTAGTGCATTGACGACGATGAGAGAAGAATGGCGGAGAGATTTCTTCGCTGCTCTCAGAAGCGAAAATTAAACAAAGCGAACGGCGGAGGGATCCTTCGCTGCGCTCAGGATTGAAAAAACAAAAGGAGTAACACAATGTCAGCAGTCGAAGAAATCGTAGAAAAAATTGAAAAGCTCACCCTCATGGAAGCGGTTGAGCTGAAGAAATCGCTCGAAGATAAATTCGGCGTAACGGCGGCGGCGCCGATGATGATGGGCGCGATGCCGATGGCAGGCGGCGGCGCGGCGGCTCCGGTGGTGGAAGAGAAGACGGAGTTCAATGTCCTGTTGAAGGAAGCGGGCGCGCAAAAAATCAACGTCATCAAGGTGGTGCGTGCGGCGACGGGCCTCGGCTTGAAGGAAGCGAAGGATCTCGTGGACGGCGCGCCGAAGGCGGTGAAGGAAGCGCTGCCGAAAGCCGACGCGGAGAAGTTGAAGAAGGAACTCGAGGAAGCAGGAGCAAAAGTCGAGTTGACGTAACACAGCTCGAACGTTGTCTTCCCGATGCCCCGACTTTGTCGGGGCGGTGTTTCTCTGCACATGAGCGTGCAGGTTTTCTTCAACTGAGTCGTTATCTCGGCGTGCACATCTTCCAAAGAAAATTTAGCCGATAGTCAGGATTCGCAGAGAATCCTGTTGTCGGCTTGTGCTTTCTTTTGACGGATGGCGCTAGAGAAAAAACAAAAAGCGGACACAATCGCGAAATTTGTTTTCAAAAAAAGTCCTAGTGTAACTTCGTGTCCGAAACATTTTTTTAAGTCTTTAACAAAAAAGGAGTGGTACTTTTGAAGAACCATTCAAAAAGAATTTCGTTCGGAAAAATTGAGGAAGTCGTTGAAGTGCCCGACTTGCTGAACATACAGCTTGAGTCGTGGGAAGGTTTCTTGCAGAGGGAAATCTCACCGGCGCGGCGCAAGAGTAGAGGCTTGCAGGCGATCTTCAAGCAGAACTTCCCGGTGACGGATGCCCGCGAGAACTTCTTGCTGGAGTTCGTTGAGTATTATGTCGAGAAAGAGAAATACTCCGTTCCGGAGTGTGAGGAGCGCGGGCTGACATACGCCGTGCCGCTCAAAGCCAAACTCCGCCTTTCGCAAAAAGCGGAAGACGGCAAGAGCTACATCAACACGATTGAGCAGGATGTCTATCTCGGCAATTTGCCCACGATGACACATCGCGGCACCTTCATCATCAATGGCGCCGAGAGAGTCGTGGTGAGTCAATTGCATCGCTCGCCGGGAGTGTTCTTCGATGCGACCGTTCATCCTAACGGCACGCCGCTTTTCTCGGCGCGCATCATTCCCTTCCGCGGCTCGTGGGTCGAGTTTACGACGGACATCAACAGTGTGATGTACGCATACATCGACCGGAAGAAAAAATTTCCTGTCACAACCCTGTTGCGAGCGCTCGGATACTCATCGGACGATGAGATTCTCGAGTTGTTCAACCTCGTCGAAGAAGTTGACTTCACGAAAGTCGAATTGAAAGACTACGTCGGCCGCATCATCTGTGGCGATGTGATAGATAAGAAGACAGGCGAAATTTTCATCAACAAAGACGCCGTGTTGGACGAAGATCACATCAAGCTCATCAAGAAGTCGAACATCAAGAAGATCCGCTTGCTTCAACAGCAGGGCAATGAAGAGTCGGTGATTGCGAAGACGATTTTGAAGGACGCGTCGCGCTCGGAAGAAGATGCGCTCGGCACGATCTACAGGCAGTTGCGCTCGGGCGATGCCCCCGACCTCGAAACGGCGAAGGCATTGATTGAGCGGCTTTTCTTTAATGAGAAGCGCTACGATCTGGGGGACGTCGGCCGGTATCGCATCAATCAAAAGCTGGGCCTGAGCATTCCCGTCACAACGACGACGTTGACGAAGGAAGACATTGTTGCGATCATCAATTATCTGATCGAGCTGCGGGCCGGCAAGCGTTCGGTTGATGATATTGATCATCTCGGAAATCG
>JANNUB010000277.1:0-14756 GCA_031394795.1 Ignavibacteriota bacterium
CAGTTCCTCGGCGATGTTGAAGTACTCGCACACAGCCCGCTGAATCTCTTCGATGTTGATCGGCGATCTTAAATCACCGACAACGACCTTGAGCACATCCCTCGCGAGGTCGAGCGTCACCTCTCGTCCTTCGAGCGATGCTCTTGCAAGCAGACTGATAAGACATCCCTCAAGCTCGCGGATGTTCGTTGTGACGTTGGCAGCAATGAACTCGATGACGTTGCCCGGCAACTCATAGCCGTCATCTTTGCTTTTGTGCTGCAGGATTGCGATGCGTGTCTCGAGATCGGGAGGCTGGATATCCGCAGTCAAGCCCCACTGGAAGCGGGAGAGCAGCCGGTCGTCGAGATCACGGAGTTCCTTCGGCGGACGATCGGACGAGAGAATGATTTGCTTTCCCGACTGGTGCAGCTCGTTGAACGTGTGGAAGAAACTATCCTGCGTCTTTTCCTTGCCGCTGAAGAACTGAACATCGTCAACGATCAGAAGATCCATGCTTCGGTAGAACGCGGCGAACTCGTTGATGCGGTTGCTCTGGATCGCATCGACGAATTCAACAGTGAACTTCTCGCTCGAAACATAAATAACGCGTTTCGACCTGCTTTGTTGCAACACCGCGTTGCCGGCGGCCTGGATGAGATGTGTTTTGCCAAGCCCCGTGCCGCCGTAGATGACGAGCGGGTTGAAGCTGGTTCCCCCGGGATTGTTGGCGACCGCTGTTGCGGCAGCGCAAGCAAGCTGGTTGCTCTCTCCCTTGATAAAGTTTTCGAATGTGTATCGCTTGTTAAGGAACGACTGAAAGTTTCCGTTAGTGTCAACGCTACGCTGCGAACCGAACTGTGATGAGGTGTTTGCGGTGCGGAATGTCTCCGGCTGCGGAGGAAACGATTTCCTCTCCGGCTTCGGTTGTGGCGGCTCCGGCCGAACATCTCGCTCGTCGTCCGGGTGCGGTTCGTCCTTTGTTACCTCGTATCGAACAATCGCATCCTTTCCGAGCACTCGCACAACGGCGGAGGTTACCATTCCCTCAAAGTGCTCCTCAAGCCACTCACGGAAAAACTGGCTGGGCGTCTGGAGCGCGAGAATGCCGCCGTGCAATTGCAGTGGGACAATGGGCTCGAACCAGGTTTTGAAGCTTTGCGAAGTGACATTCTCGGCGAGAATGCCGAGACATGCCGACCAAACGCGCTGAGCTTGTTCTAATTCGGTCGGTTGCACAGAAGGCTGTAACATCTCAATCATAATTGCCTAGGGGATAAAAGTTAAACTGAAAACCATTTGATAACCGAAACTTATCAACAAAGTTGTTCACCACGAGGAAAAACCAAAAATAATTTCAAACATTATCCAGTTGTTATCAACAAACCGACCAACCGACGAATTGCCTGTAAGTACATGTTTTTCATACTGTAGAAAGAACGAAGACAAAGTAGTAGAAGAGCAGTGTGGATTACCCGAGTCCGAGCGGTCCGGACGACCGTGGATACCGGGAGGCTATACACGAGTTATCAACATCCAAAACGACTGGTACCGATATGAGAGTATAACACAGAAACGCGCCGAGCGCAAGTTAAAAATCATTTTCTTTTCAGTTTTTTTATTGAAAGTCAGACGTTCGTTGATTACTTTAATCATTAATGACTTACGAGGATTGTCGGGAACCGGCAACCCTCTTTTTTTCTTGGCAAAGAGAAAGCATGAGTTACAGTCGTAGGAGTTTGAAATGAAACGCACATTCCAGCCGCACAAACGCAAGCGCTTAAACACCCACGGCTTCCGCGCACGCATG
Organism: Ignavibacteriota bacterium; assembly: GCA_031394795.1. Lineage (GTDB taxonomy): Bacteria > Bacteroidota > Ignavibacteria > UBA10030 > UBA6906 > CAADGV01. Next base: position 1,790 of record JANNUB010000277.1, read on the forward strand.
GCAACTAAGCCCGGGCGAGCCGTCCTGGCAGCGCGTCGAAGAAAAGGCCGACAAAAACTGACCGTGAGCGACGAACGGTAATAGCCACGCATCCCGCCATTGTTCAGAATCGAAACCACGCTCAGATTCGTTCGCAAAGCAGGAAGATGGAGTTTGAAGAAGGCTGAGATACTACGCGGACGCACGCTCTTCAAGCGAGTTGCATGGAAAGGGACGCGGCTCGACGCTCGCCTATTGCGATGCACTTTTTTGATTCATGGTGAGGGCCGCGAGCCGCTGCAGGTTGCTTTCAAAGTGCCTTCCTCCCGAAGAAGCCCTTCGGACAGAAAGCTCAACGCTGTCCGGCGAAACAGAATCAGGCGGCTAATGAAAGAGGGCTTCTCACGTGAGCGCTCGGTGCTTGATGCATGGCTCTCAAGGAGCAGCAGAATGCTTGCCCTGATTATTACCTACAAGGGTTCGAAAGAAACAATGGCGGACCGTCTTAAGCTCAGCGACGCACAGTATGCTATTGGAGGATTGTGTAGAATGGTCGTGTCAAGGTTGGAACAGGATATGCTATGACAATTGCTCTGACACACATGATCCGAGCCTACCAAACGTTGGTGTCTCCCCTGCTTCCCGCTCACACGTGCAGATTCTATCCGACATGCTCGCAATATGCGCTCGATGCAATTGCAAAGTATGGCGCGCTGCGCGGCTCGTGGCGTGCAGCGAAGCGCATCGGCAAGTGCCATCCGTTCCATCCCGGGGGATTCGACCCCGCGTGAGACAAGAGGAAAAACCTTTTATGAAGGAAAAGAAAAAGCTTTGATGGACAAACAATCAACATTGGGCTTCATCCTCATCGCGCTTGTGCTGATGTTTTGGATGTGGTACAACGCACCGCCGCCGCGCAAAGCAACGCATGCCGATTCTCTCGCGATGGCACAGCACGATTCGATGAAGATGAAAGAGGCGCAATCGCAAGAATCGCCCTCCTCCCTTCCAGCGTCCGCGCAGCCGGAAAAACAAGCTGAGGGTCTTGGAGAATTCTTCTCATCACGAGCGACGGGCTCGGAAAAACTTCTCGTCATCAACACGGAGCTTTACACAGCAGAGATTGGAACCAAAGGCGGATTGGTCCGCAGGTGGGAGTTGAAAAACTACAAAACGTGGAATCAGTATCCCGTCCAACTGGTGGATATGGAGAAAGGCGGAGACCTGAGTTTACTTTTCCTTTCTAAGGATGGAAAGCAGATTAACACAAGAAATTTATGGTTCGACGGTAATTTTCCTGCAAACAAGCGCGTGACGATAAAAGGAGCCGAGACGTTCTCCGTTGACCTTGTTCTCCCCATTCGTGCCGGAAAAAAGATCGTGAAGCGGCTGACTTTCACAGGCAACACGTATGCGTTTGATGCAGAGTTTGTGTTTGAGAACGTGAACGACGTCGTATCGGGATTTGAGTATCAAGTGCTGTGGGAGAATCCGCTTCCGTATGCCGAGCAAAACAGCATTGACGAATCGAGCTTCGCCAAGGCGTTCGCGTTTTCGGGCGGAGAGCTTGCCGAAGTGGACGCGACGAATGAAAGTGAGCCGGTAAGTAAAGACATCAACGGCGCGACGGACTGGGTCGCGGCGCGCAACAAATATTTTGCAGTAGCAATGATCCCCGCGCAGCCAAGCCAGGGCGCCGTCGTTGAAGGGCGCGCAACATCTCAGCCCGATCGCGGCATGAAAGAGAATTACAGCCTTGCGCTGAAGATGCCATTCAAAGCCGAGATCAGAGAAAGCGCAAAGTTCACCGTCTTCCTCGGGCCGCTCGATTACTCGCTCATCAAGTCCATGGGAAACGGCTTGGACCACGTCATGAGTCTCGGCGCTGCGTGGATTATCCGACCGATAACCGAATACATTCTGATGCCCCTGTTCAACTTCCTGCATCTGTTCATTTCGAACTGGGGCATCGTGATTATTGTCTTCTCCATCATCATCAAAGCCGCGTTGCATCCGCTGACGAAAAAGCAGATGGATTCGATGCGCAAGATGTCGAAGCTTTCCCCGATGATGAACGAGATCAAGGAGAAGTACGCGGACGATCCGCAGAAGGTGAATACAGAGACGATGAAGCTGTACCGCGATTACGGCATCAATCCCGCAGGCGGTTGTTTGCCGCTTCTGCTGCAGATGCCGATTCTGTACGCGCTCTACAATGTCTTCGCATCGACAATTCAGCTGCGTCAGTCGAGTTTCTTTGGCTGGATAAATGACCTCTCGATTCCTGATTCGATTGTCAACTTGCCATTTACGCTTCCACTCTTCGGCATCAGCCAAATCAGCGGGCTTGCGCTTGCGATGTGCATTACGATGTTCGTCCAACAAAAGCAGACCGTGACCGACCCGCGGCAAAAGGCGTTGATCTACATGATGCCGGTGATGATGATGCTCATCTTCAATAACCTTCCGAGCGGATTGAATCTGTATTATTTCGTCTTCAATCTTCTATCAATTGGGCTACAGTGGTGGACGAACAGAACTCACAAGGACGAGCCGCTACGCAAAGTTGATCCCAAGAAGGCACAGGGCGGACTGATGGGCCGGCTTGCAAAGAATCTTCCTGATATTCAGAGGATGAGCAAGCGATAGGTTCGCGGCAAGGTTTCAACCGGAGGCTCGTCAGTGCGACGAGCCTTTCTTGTTTGGTTAGGAGGCGAAGCGACTTTCGCGTTGATACTCTGAATCGAATTCGTTAAGTTCATCATTGCACATCTTATTCACGAAGGCTCCTCTTCGAACCGTGACGAAGGTCCATCACGACGACACCATTGCTGCAATAGCAACCCCCATCGGCGAAGGGGCGATCGCCGTCGTGCGCATTTCAGGCGCGCAAGCGATTTCTTTTGCAGACAAAGTGTTTCGCGGCAAAGCAAGGCTCGAAGTTGCGAATGGATATACAATCCACTTAGGCAGGTTGTTCGACAACACGGGAACGGAAATAGATGAGGTACTCGCGGCAGTGTTCAGGAACCCACATTCGTATACAGGTGAAGATTCCGTCGAGATCAGCTGTCACGGAGGGATGTTTGTTACCCAGAGGGTTCTTGAGACGATACTGAACACAGGCGTGCGGCAGGCGGAGCCGGGTGAGTTTACCAAGCGCGCATTCCTCAATGGCAAGATTGACCTTTCGCAAGCCGAAGCCGTGGCCGACATTATTTCAGCGCGAAGTGAGCGATCGTACCGCGTTTCGCTCAACCAGCTTGAAGGAAGGTTTTCAGAAGAGGTCAAAAGAATCAGGGCCGGACTGTTGGAGTTGAGTTCGCTGCTTGAGCTTGAGTTGGACTTCAGCGAGGATGGCATAGAGCTGATCGAACGGACGGAGATCGTCAGGCGCATTGAAAGCACAAGTTCCAACATGCTGCAGATGATAGACTCATATCAAAAAGGAAAGGTGTTTCGCGAAGGTGTTTCCGTGGCAATTGTTGGGGAGCCGAATGCGGGCAAGTCAAGCCTTTTCAACGCGCTCCTAAAAGAGAATCGAGCCATCGTGACCGAGGTCCCTGGGACAACAAGAGACCACATTGAAGAGAACATCACGCTCGAAGGAATTCTCTTCAGACTGACCGATACTGCAGGGTTGCGGGACACAGCCGATGTGGTTGAGAGAGAAGGGGTGAAGCGAGCCGAGGAAGTTGTTCGCCATTCCGACATCGTAATACTCGTTGCCGATACTTCAGGTGGAATTGACAGACAGAGAATAATCGAGTTCATTCAACGGAGAGAATTGCCTCGGAAGGGAATCGTCGCGTACAACAAGCGCGACTTATGGGAAAAGAAAAGCTTCACCGCAGGGGAAATCCAGATGGGCGACAGGCTATTCTCCGAAGTGGCAATTTCGGCCAAGACTGGAGATGGACTTAGTGACCTGAGGGACATAATGATCAGGTCAGTTATTTCACAGGAGTCTGAAACGGTTGGAATGCAAGTAACGAACCATCGTCACAAGGTCGCACTTGTGAAAGCGGTTGAATCGCTGGCGGCTGCAAGAGCATCGGCGGAGGCCAGCATGTCAGACGAGTTCATCGCCACTGATATCCGAGAAGCGGCGGACCGGCTTGCTGAGATTACCGGTGAGATAACTACCGACGACACGCTCAACAACATATTCAGCTCATTTTGCATAGGGAAGTAGTTTCACGTGAAACAGAAGTCGAAATACGATGTCGTTATCGTAGGCGCTGGCCACGCCGGAATCGAGGCATCGCTCGCTGCTTCCCGAATGGGTTGCTCGGTTGCCTTGATTACAATGGATCTGAATTCGATAGGGAGGATGTCTTGCAATCCGGCAATCGGCGGATCTGCAAAGGGCCATTTGGTGAGGGAGATTGACGCGCTTGGCGGCGAAATGGGGAAAATAGCTGATGCTACTGGAATCCACTTCAAGATGTTGAACAAGTCAAAGGGACCTGCAATTTGGTCGCCAAGGTCCCAAAACGATAGAGACTGGTACAGCCGGGAAGCTGCGCGACGAATTCTCTGCCAGGGTGGGCTGGACATTGTAACGGAAACTATTCTCGACATTGATCTTGAGGGGAGCAGAATAACAGGAGTGCTCACCGCAAGCGGCAATAGGCTCACATGCCGAACTCTAGTCATCTGCAGTGGCACTTTCCTGAATGCAATGATGCATACGGGTCGGACCAGTGTTTCGGGCGGACGGTTTGGCGAGTCACCAGCGACTGGCCTATCCGACCACATCGCAGCGCTCGGCATAAGAACTGGGCGACTGAAAACAGGAACGCCACCACGAGTTGCAAGAGAGTCCATTGATTTTGGATTATCCGAGTCACAGCCCGGCGATGAGAGGCCGGTGCCATTCTCGTATCAGACCAAGTCTATACGGAATCACCAGATCCCGATGTACCTGACGCATACGAACGAGGAAACTCACAGCATACTCAGGGAGGGGTTTGGTGATTCACCGATGTTCTCAGGAAGGATTAAGGCAGTTGGGCCGCGCTATTGTCCATCAATTGAGGACAAACTCGATAGATTTGCCGACCGCAATCGTCACCAGATATTTCTCGAACCCGAAGGCTATGAGTCAAACATAGTGTACGTGAACGGTTTCTCAACGAGCCTTCCTGCGCCTATCCAGTTCAGAGCGCTGAAGACAATTCCTGCTCTAAAGCACTGCAACATGGTGAGGGCGGGATACGCAGTAGAGTATGACTATTTTCCTCCCGACCAACTTGAGCATACACTCGAATCAAAAAAGGTGAGCGGTCTTTTTTTCGCCGGTCAGGTGAACGGCACCAGCGGCTATGAGGAGGCAGCAGCTCAGGGGCTTGTCGCTGGGATCAATGCCGCGCTAAGTGTGAAGGAGGCTGAACCATTTATTTTACAGCGGAACGAAGCGTACATCGGAGTTCTTGTTGACGACCTCATCAACAAAGGAACGGACGAACCATACCGAATATTTACTTCACGAGCTGAATACAGGCTCCTGCTTAGACAGGACAACGCAGACTCCCGCCTCACGAGGAAAGGTTACCAGCTTGGTCTCATTTCACGTGAAACATTAGCGAGGCTTGAAGAGAAGGAAAACCGAGTTAGCCAAGCAAGGGAGTTTCTTAACTCGTCCACCGCAACACCGGCTGCGGTGAACGACCTGCTCACATCTGTTGGTAGTCAGCCGATATCCGAAAACGAGACCCTTGAACGGCTGCTGAGACGCCCTGAGATAGGTCTGCGTCAGCTTCTTAGCACCCAAAACATGACAAAAATATGGGACTTAACTGATCTTATGGCAGATCGAGAAGCGATGGAGCGTGTGGAAATCGAGGTTAAGTACGAAGGATACTTGAAGCGGCAGGCGGAACAGGTAAGGCAGTTTGAGCGAAGCGAGTGCATCGGGATTCCGACGGAGTTTGATTTTGAGAATACTAAGTCCCTGAGCAAAGAAGGAAAGGAGAAGCTACAGCGTGTTCGACCGCGTTCGATTGGCCAAGCTTCGCGGATAAGTGGTGTAACGCCAGCGGATATTTCCGTCTTGATGATAGCAATTAGATGACCATCGAGTTGAGGCTGATGTCTATTTGTCGGAAGAATGGACTCCAACTTTCGGACCAGCAGATTGCGAAGCTTCGAACGTACGGAGAGTTGCTTCTTGAATGGAATTCCAAAATCAATCTCATCTCTCGCAAGGACGCCAAGAACATTTGGTTCAGCCACATTCTCCATTCACTCTCCGTCCTGTTCTTCGTTCAATTCCCGAAGGACTTCAGAGTGCTCGATCTTGGAACCGGCGGCGGCTTACCCGGCATACCGATCGCAATCGTGCGGGATGACTTGAAGCTGACGCTGTGCGATTCGATTCGAAAGAAAACGATGGCTGTGCAGGAGATGGTTGACAGGCTTCAACTTGCCAACACGAACGTCGTCACGGCTCGCGCCGAGGAGATGGCGAAGGATCGAACTTACACAAACGTGTTCGACGCCGTGATCGCGCGCGCCGTTGCCCCGCTTGATGATCTGATCGAATGGTCGAAACCCCTTGCCACAAAAAAACGCAGCATGGATTTTCCTAAATTGATTGCCCTGAAAGGCGGCATTCTCGACGAGGAGATTCGCGAAGCGACGAGAAAGTCCACCCCCCCCAAGATCGAGGCGCGTAATCTTGTTTTTGATGGAAGCGTCGAAATGGGTTTGGAAGGAAAGAAGATTGTGTTGGTGTATTTCTAACTGTCTACGACGTTAACATCATGAGTGATCAAAGAGAATTCTCCGACCAGATTGCAGCCCTTCTCACCGAACAGCGCAATCCCATTTCGCGCGAAATAGATTTGCAATCAACCGACGCAATTCTTCGCATCATCAACTCAGAAGACAAACGCGTCGCGCTCGCAGTCGAAAAAGAAATTCTCTACATCGCTCAAGCCGTTGATATCATTGTCGAGAGTTTCAAGAAAGGGGGACGATTGATTTATGTCGGCGCCGGAACGAGCGGGCGTCTTGGTGTTGTGGACGCATCCGAATGTCCGCCCACGTTTGGTGTGCCGCACGGAATGGTGGTAGGCATGATTGCAGGCGGCGATGTCGCAATGTTCAAAGCGCAAGAAGGAGCGGAGGACAACACTGAACAGCCCGCGAAAGATTTGAACAAACTCGGCGTGAACGTGAACGATGTCGTGTGTGGAATTGCCGCGAGCAGAAGAACTCCGTACGTCGTCGCGGCGGTTGCTCACGCTCGAAAGCTTGGTGCGAAGACTCTGTACGTAACAACAAATCCTCGCTCAACATTTGACCTCGATGTTGATGTCGCAATCTGTCCCGAAGTTGGACCCGAAGTGATCATGGGTTCGACGAGAATGAAGTCGGGAACGGCGCAGAAACTCGTTCTCAACATGCTGACCACCGCGGCGATGATCAGGCTCGGTAAGGTGTACGAGAACATGATGGTGGACCTTCAGCTCACGAATCAAAAACTTGTCGAGCGCTCGAAGCGCATCATCATGATGATTACAAATGTCGAGTACGAAACCGCCGCCGAGTATTTGGAAAAATCCCGCGGGCACGTGAAGACAGCAGTCGTGATGATTGCAAACAGGATGTCGCGGGACGAGGCGAAGGCTTGTCTCGAAAAAGCGAATGGGTTTGTGCGGGTGGCGATTGGGCGGACGTAGCCGCTTGCAATAGTAAGTGATCGTGCGGCGTTCTTGACGGAAAAAAAAGGGGAGCCATTATGACTCCCCTTTTTGTTACGCGAATGAAGTCTGCTCTTTCATCAAAACGTGATTCCAAGCGATACGGGAACATAGGTGCTTGTTCCCCCATCTGCGAATATCCATGTGTAACGGGTTTCGAGGTAGAGCGAAACGACGATCAGGTTCACGTCCACGCCAACGCCTGCGTTCGCCGAGGTACTCGTGCCGCTCGCAAGTGTGGGGATCGGACCTGTATAGCCCTTGACTTGTATACCCCCGACATCCATCTTTGTGATTCCTACACCGGCGGTCAGATACGGCGAGATGAGTGGCAGGGGCAACGGGCTCATCTTTGTGCTCACGTGTCCGGAGATCATGTTCACGTCTCCTCCTTGAACAGAGATGCCGGTCTGATGCGGAAACACGACACCCGCATATTTAGCGGCATCCGGTGAGAAGCGAACGTAATCTCCCTGCAACCGAAACGAGAAAAGTATCGGCAGGCTGAAATCAAGATGTCCGCCTCCGCCAAAACCGAATCCATAAACATCCGTCAAACCCGAGACGTTAAGATTCGCTCCGGTCGCCTGCAATCCGAAGCCGATGGGCCCCGCAGAAAAAGCGACAGATGATCCAATGACGATCAACGCAATCACGGTAGAGAATTTTCTCATGGTATCTCCTATGATGAGTTATTGAATGATGTATTGTAACGCTACGTTTTTTGTTGTTTCTTCTTTGCGGCAGGGAAAAGAATATTGTTGAGAATGAGTCTGTACCCCGGCGAACTTTTGTGCAGCGATAAATCCGTCGGCGGGTCGCCGACTGCGTGCTGATAATCCTCCGGATCGTGACCGCCGTAGAACGTGAACGTGCCCCGTCCGAAGTTGCCGTGCAGGTACCGCACCTGATCCATCCCCTGTTTTTCCGCCATAATAGTAACGGATTTCCTGATCAGATTCTTCTTGAAGTTTGTCGTTTGACCGAGAAATGCTTTTATCACGTTCACGTGATTCTGCGTCAACATGGTCGGAACGGGGTCGAACTTCGCGGAGAATTCAAACAGCGTGAAGTAATCCGATTCGGGATTCTGTAATCCGAGCAGGTCGCTCGGCGGTTGGTCTATGTCCGAGTACTCATAGCGGAGAGGATTCCGCTCCAGCGTGAAGTTCTCGAACGCGAGCGCTTTGGAAAAATCGAGCTGCGATTGAGCGTTCGCGTCGGGAGAATCGCCGTCGTACATTACGTCGCAGATGTCCGTGTGCTCCGCCGCGAGAGCAATATCGTACGTGTCCGTTGCCGAGCACATCGAAAACAAGAACCCGCCGCTGCCGATGTACTCTTTGATTTTCCGCGCAACGGCTTTCTTCAGCTCCGAGACTTTTCGAAAGCCGAGCTGCTTCGCTTTCTTCTCAAGCGTTACCTGCTGCTCGATGTACCAGCTTGCCTGCGCAAACGACGCGTAAAACTTTCCGTACTGCCCGGTGAAATCTTCGTGGTGGAGATGAAGCCAATCGTACTCGTTCAGCTTTTCCGCCAGCACCTCATCGTCCCAGAGCTTATCATATTTGATTTCCGCGTATTCGAGCGCGAGTGTTACCGCATCATCCCATGGCTGAAATCCCGGCGGAACGTACACGGCGACCTTCGGCGCTTTCTCCAGGCGCACAACATCCATATTGTTGTCTTCTCGCTGTACTTCGGAATAGATCAGCGCGGCGTCCGCCGCGCCGATCTGCGTGAAGCCAACGCCCCGGATTCTGCACTCGGCTGCGACCACGTCGTATCCGTCCATCATAAACGCGCCGCCCCTGTAGTTCAGCAGCCAATCAAGCTCAATATTCTTCGTGAGCGCCCAATACGCGATGCCGTAGGCTTTGAGATGATCGGTCTGCGAGAGGTCCATGGGGATGAGGACCTTAGATTGAGAAAGAGCGAACGAAAAAGGAAAAAGGAAAAAGGAAAAAAGAAACAGAGTTTTTGAGATTTTGTTTTTGATTTTTGAATCGTTCACAATGAGTCTCCCCTCAGTTCCCGAATCCTTTTCCTCGCCTGATCAACGAACAGCGACTGCGGATAGCTCGCGAGCAGTTTTTCGTACGCGGCAATCGCGTTCTGCTTGTCTCTTAAATTGACGTCGTAGAGACGGGCAATGTTGAATTGCGCCTTGTCGAGAGCGATGCTGCTTTCCTTGAATTTGTCGAGAAGGGTTTGGTACGATGCGAGCGCGTCGTTGTAGAGCCGCGCCTGCGTTTGCAACGCCGCGATGCGCATCAATCCGTCGTCAACAAACAGCGCTTGCGAATTCTTTTCGATCAGGCCCTGAAGCAGTGAAATAGCTTCGGTGTTTTTCTTTTGACGTGCAAGAAAATCTGCGCGGGCGAATTCTCTCAGCTGGGCTTCCGATGTGTTCTCTTGCAGGAAGGAGAGAAGCTGCAACGCGTCATTGGTGAAATCGGCTTTCAAGTTCGCGCTGATATTCCCAAGGAGACGAATCGCCTCTTTGAAATTTCCGCCAAAATATTCAAGCTCGGCAAGCCGGTAGGTCGCCTCATCCTGCTGGTCCGGCGTTGCATTCGGCGCGGCAATTGCTGTCCGAAAACGAAGTGCTGCATTGGTGGTGTCACCTTTTGCCGTCAGCACCTCGCCAATTCTGAGCGCAACATCAAATCGCACCGGACTCATTGCCGCGAGGGATTTCTCCGCGCTGGCAAACGATGCAAGCGCGCCATCGAGGTCGAAGTATCTCTCGAACTGAATTCTGCCGATGTGATAATAGGACTTCGCGGCAAGGTCGGAGTTTGGATATTCGGCAACGACACTTCTGAAATAATCAATCGCTGTGGCATAGCGTGAATACGATTCCGCCCCACTCGCCTGCGACCCCTCGTGCGTTGTATCTGCGAGAACACTCAATTCTTTCATCGCAAGCGCGTAACCGAACTTCGCATAGGGGAGGCGATCCTTCGGCAGTGGAGCTTCGGCAGCCGCCTGGTAGGCATCCGCAGCGACGGCGTACGCGCCTTCTTTGTACGCGCGGTCGGCAAACAAGTAAAGCTCCACGCCTTGAGCATTCGCGAGCTTGTCAATTCTCTTGTACACGTCGAACGCGTCCGCGTAGTTTTTTCCTTCGAGAATCAGCCAGCCGAGCAGTCGCTGTACCGTCAATTCATCGGGACGGACTTTGGCTGAGCCGAGCGCCTCTATCGCCGCGGATCGTGCTTCGCCTTTGCCGGTGAATTGCGCCAAACGACTTTGCGCGTAGCCGAGTTGCGTCGGCATTTGAGCGAGATAGCGGAGGAACTCCGTCGTTGCGCCGCGATAATCCATCGTCACGCCGAGCAGCTGTGCAAGCTCAAGCGTGAAGAGATTCTCGTCGCCGCACGCTGAACGCGCGCGCCGATACAACTCGGCTGTTTTTTCGAGCAGACGGTTTTCGAGATAAGCATTTGAAACGAGACGATACAGGTTCGCGTTCTTGGGGTCAACGAAAAGCGCCGCTTCCCACGCGGCGAACGCCTCTTTTTCTTTTCCGGATTGATACAACGCGTTGCCGAGCAGGCAAAGCACGTTCACATCTTTCGTGTTCGATGCGAGACGTTGTTGGATGAGTGCAATTGCATCGTTGTAACGCTTCAATTGAATGTACGCGCGGCGCAATCCATCGAAGAACACGTAGTTGGCCGGGTCGGCGTGGAGAAGCTCCTTGTACAACGTTACCGCATTCTCAAAGTCGCCCCCCTGTTCATAGCTCTGCGCGAGCCGGAATTTGTTATCGCTTGTTTGTCCCGCGCAGACGAACAGACAGAAGGCGCTGAGGAATATTATGTTGAGAGAGCGTATCATTACAGGTAATATAGGGTAACTTTGAGATTCTTTCACCATTTTCGTAGCTTGTGTCATGAAAGAAGTCGCAGTCGGTATCATTCTGAGAGATGGACTGGTTTTGGCTTGCCAACGGCGACGCGACGCCCGTTACGCGCTCAAGTGGGAATTCCCCGGCGGCAAACTTGAAAACGGTGAAACTCCCAACCACGCGTTGATACGCGAGCTGCGCGAAGAGCTTGGCATCCAAGCGAGAGTTCACCGCGAGTTCTTTCGGCAGGAATGGACCTACGCCGATGGCACAACCGACCAGCGGCGCGACAGCGCCTATAGAGTGTTCTACTTTTTGATTCGCGATTTTGACGGCGAGCCGCAGAACCATGCGTTCGAGCAACTCCGCTGGACTCGTCCGGATGAACTGCAAAGGATGGATATTTTAGAAGGGAATCGCGAGGCCGTTGCGCGTCTCGTGAAATATGTGGAAGCAGAACAAACAGCGTAAGGTCGTCCGCGCCATTCTTCTTTGGTACAGGCGTCGGGGCAGGAAGCTCCCCTGGCGCACCATCTCCTCCGAAAGGGGGGCGTACCATATCCTCATCTCCGAAATCATGTTGCAACAAACGCAAGTGAGCCGCGTGCTCTTGAAGTACCCGAAGTTTCTGAAGGTATTTCCGTCGCTGCGAACGCTCGCCCGTGCATCACAAAAGGACATTGTGCTTGCCTGGCGCGGCATGGGCTACAACAATCGCGCCGTGCGGCTGCACAAGTTTGCGAAAGCCGTTGTCGAACATCATCAGGGAAAAATCCCGGCAACGTTTGACGCCTTGATCCGTTTACCTGGAATCGGAAAGTACACCGCGAACGCGCTTCTCTCTTCCGCGTTCGGCAAGCAGCTTCCGATCGTTGATGTGAATGTACGGCGGGTTCTCTCAAGAATTTTTTGGAAAATGAAATCCACCGCTGCGACGCGGAGTGAGAAGGAAATTTGGGACCGTGCCGGTAAAATGATCCCGAAAGGAAAAGCATACGATTGGAATCAAGCCTTGATGGATTTAGGCGCGATGATTTGCACGGCGCGGAACCCGATGTGCAGCGAATGTCCGGTCGCGAGATTCTGTTCTTCGGCTTTTGCGATGAAACGCAGCGTAAATGTTCGCTCAAAGCGCGAGCCGTCTCTGGGCGGGGTTCCGAACCGAATCTATCGTGGAAGAGTCGTCAACCACCTTCGCAACGCAAGGACAAGCGTTCGCCTCGATGTTTTGGGAAAAGAAATCCATCCCGCATTCTCATTCAAGCATGAATCATGGCTGCGACAACTCCTCGCCGGATTGACGAAGGATGGACTGATTCGCATAAGCGGAAACGGGTCGCCGAAAACACGTCGAGTCTCGCTTGCCTGAAACGGTGAAAAGATACGATCACGTTGGTGAGCTTCGCACTCAGTTTGAATCGCG
>JANNUB010000304.1:0-5333 GCA_031394795.1 Ignavibacteriota bacterium
TCCATAATTTGTTGTTCCCGCTAACAGATCCTGAGACTCCAGCGGAGTGTACGGTCTGCCACTCGTAAACACCGCAAGAAGGTTTGCCGAGACATTCTCAAGAATTCCCAATTCGTCCTTGCCTGTAGAGAAGTTGATGCTCACGGTTCCAGTATGCCGTTGGTCAAAGTCAAGTGGTGAGATGACAATCGGTACTTCCCCATTGACATTCCTGAATGTTGCTGTAAGCGAAGAATTCGTCGAGGAGCCTGTCCCTTCAGCAAGTTGGAAAGTGTAGTTGAGCGCTATTGACAAATTCTTAATTCTCCGCACGTCCAAAGTCAAGGTTGCTCCCTTGATGGTCCCGAAATCATAGTTCGAGGGACCGTAGTATCGCAACAACTGACCTCCCGGCTGGCGTTGATAGAATCTGGTGGTCGTATTGACAAGCTGTTCCGTATTCTTGTAGAACAGGTTTATTCCCAGCGAAGCTGAATTCTCTCCCAAAATCTGATTGAATCCCAACTCATACGACGTGGTTACTTCGCTTCGTAGTCGCCCTGTGTTCACGCCAAAGTTCTGGTCCGTTTTCAACTGGTCGATGTCATAGAAATCTGTGTACACATCTTCGAGTTTCGGCTGTTGTACAAACCTTCCGTAACCCGCGTAGAATTTCGTGGTTAACGTAATTGGGAATGCCAAACCGATACGAGGACTAAAGATAAGCTCGGACTTTACCTGTTCGAGCACTGGCACACGCGTGACGGGGTCGAACGGGAGTTTCTCGTTCTGCAGCGCGAAGGCCTTCGTGTCAAAGTAGTCCATGCGAACCCCGAACCTCAACGTAAGGTCTTGCAGCTCGTACTTATCCTGAATGTAGGCGGCTGCAATAACAGGTTTACGAGGGCCGATGTTGACGTTCGTGACGGGATCGATTTCGTCATTTGCAGTCTCGCGTTGGCCCGTCACGTCAAAACCAAAGTAGAATGGTGTTGCAAGTCTTGCCCGCTGTTCAAATGATATGGAGTCTTTGCCGGGAAAAGAAAGCGCGACCGGTGAAATCTCATAGCGACGGAAATTGTGCAGGTTATACTCACCTCCGAGTTCGATCTCATGTTTGCCGAACTGGGCATTGAAATCAAAGCTGAGGGAGTACTTGTCGCTTTTCTGATTCGTATAACTATTCGAGACTCTTCCGCGATCAAAGAACACTCCCACACGGTCGAGACCTATACGCGAACCAGGATTGAGATTCGTTGCCGCCAGTTCAGGATTACGCTTAGGATCGGCGTATGCTTCAATATCTCTGAAGAAAACGCCATCCCCCTGTTCTTCGCGCGAACGGGTATATCCTGCATTGATGTTAATAACAGAATTGCTCGTGATTGAACGGCTGGCGCGCGCACCAAACGAATAGTTCTTCACCTCAGTACGAGGGTTGTGGTGAGAATTATTCTTTACATAGCGATGAATGTAGTTACGAGAGTCTCGAGAATTGACGTTCGCATTGAGGATCAGCTTTATGAAGCTCATATCGTGGATCGTCTTCCCGCTGAAGCGCCAAACGGCGTCTTCGTTGTTCGGGCGATATTTTGAGTCCATCCCAATGCTCGGGACTAGCGGACCAACTGCCGATGGATCGCCATCCTTGAACCAACCTCTCTCTGTGAAGAGATACATTGAGTGATTCGTTAAGCCGGGGACAATCGGTCCCGAGAGCGAGCCGTTGTACACATTGTAGTCGTACTCATCCGTTAGAGTGCTCGATCGAACGTTAGCATTCAAGGCATAGGATCCCGAGCCACTTTTTGTAGTTACGTTGGCAATTCCGCTTTGTGCCTGACCGTACTTCGCTTCGAAGCCGCCGAGCTGAAACGACACCTGTTCAATTGCATCCGAGCTGACTTGTGCAAACGTATTGCCGGTGAACAAGTCATTCTGCGGAACGCCGTCAATCACATAGAGCACTTCTCCTCCACGACCGCCGCGAACATTGACCGTTGCGTTTCCCGCTACTCCTCCATCTCCTTCTTGCGTTACTGCACCTGCTTGAATACCAAGAATTTTCTCAACTCCTTTGATAGGAAGGTTCTCGACTTGTTTGCTATCATAGACGCGAATATCGTTCGTAGCCTTTTCTTCAAAGAACTTTCTTTCCGCGGTAACGATAACGTCTCCAATCTCAACCGCCGCAGATTTTAACTTTACATCAAGAGATCTCGTCACCCCCGCAACGACGCGAATTCCCTCTATGAGTTGGGATTGATATCCGACGTAGAAAACTCGTACGACATACGTTCCAGGGTTGACGTTCAAAATAACGTATTCTCCCTCGATGTTCGTAGACGCGCCCAACGATGTATTCACAAGCGAAACATTCGCTCCGATAAGAGGTTCACCGCTTTCGGCGTCGGTCACCTTCCCTGAGATTTTCCCTGACGATGTTTGCGCGAAGGCCGTAGATGTCAGAAGAGACACACTCACGAGCCACATCGCTACGGAGTGTACTACACTGAACATATTCATATTCCCTCCTTATGAAAAAACCAGTAGAAAAGCTTTTGCCGGGATTTTATCGCTAAACTTGTCACCACTCGCTGCCACGCCGAGTGTAATGGTTGAGACAACAAGGTATTAGGTAAGGAGAAAGAAATGTAGTAACAATTCGTTCAGCCATTACCTCCTTAAATTAACTCTGATGGTGTTTGAATTCGAAACTAGACGGGTAACTGTGACCACTGCAATATAAAGACAGGGGTAATCTTTGTCAAGTACCCATCGCTCATCCGCACCGCGGTGGCCGATCCCCTTTGAGAAAAAAAATCTCCCCGCTCGTCGACAAACGCCTGCTGCACATCGTCATTCTCGACATTAAGCATTGGCGGTTGAGAGCACCAGCCCTCAACCGCTCAATGCCAAAGGACTGAAGATGTTTTAGAACCCCAGCGTCACAGTAAACACGTGGTTGTCTTCCAAGAACTGCACCGCTCGAAATGCGTAATCAAGTCCAAAATCGAGTGAGCCGAGGGGATATTTGATTCCGGCGCCTGCAGTTAAGCCGAAAATATGGGTGGTCTTGTCAAAACCTCCGCTTGCTTGAATGCCGTTGTCTTTCGTCCTCTCGGAGAAGTTGTACCCGCCGCGGAAGAACACCGTGTTGGCATAATTGTACTCGACACCAACCTTGTACGCGTCTGCGTCGAAGTTGTTATTCTGGAAGATGCCGTTCAACGTCAGCCAGTTGTCGTCAGCCAGCGTGTAGTTGTAAGCGAGACCGATTTCAATTGTTGACGGAAGCTCGAACGATGCCGCCTCCACCTTATAGAAGGAGCCAGGGCGCAGTACGTCGTTGACAATGCCCTGTCGGAGCAAGCCGTCGCCATCGAACTTCATTTGCGGTCCGATGTTCTTCACGACAACGCCAACGCTCAGGCCATTGACATTCGCCAAGCCGCTGTACTGCACGCCGGCGGTAAATGCAAAGCCAGTTGCAGAAACGCGGTCGAAGCGTTCGCTGATGAGCGTCGCAGTTGCGCCGACGGAAATTCTATCGGTGAGCAATCGCGAATACGTCATGCCGAGGTTGACAATTGTCGGATTGATGATCTGTCCCGTGCCGTCCGGATTGTCCTCGTCCGTCACGGCAATCTCGCCGATGCCGACGGACTTGATGCTGAAACCCAGCGTGCCCAGCCCCTCGAACGCTGCGCTGAGGGCGACATAGTCAATGCCTATGTCCGCGATGTAGTTCATTCGTGAAAACATCGCACTCGCCGAGCGGTTAGACCGAGCCAAACCTGCGGGGTTCCAAAAAATTGCATCCAAGCCGCTTGTCGTTGCTACGGACGAGCCGCCCATCGCAATATCGCGTGCGCCGACCGGAATCAAGAGTTCCGATGCGGCGTTCGTGCCGGCGCGGTTCTCACCGCCGGCATACGTTGTCAATGGCGCCAGAACAACGAGAAGCGCCACAGCGATTACGCTCAACTTAAAAAATGCTGTTGTGTTCATTTGCTTCTCCCTTTCAATTAGAAGTTTTCAAGGAATTGCTGTTCCTGGACGACGATCAGCTTCAGCGTTTTCGTCGCGCCAATCTGCGGCATGTTGATGTACGCAATGTACACACCGCTTGCTACAGGCAGACCGTTCTGGTTCTGGAGGTTCCAATTCATGTGCTGCGATGGATCGTTCTTCTCAATCGCGCGCACCAGCACTCCCGCGAGGTTGAAGATGCGGATTTCCGCCTGAGCTGGCATGTGATTGAATGTCACGAATCGCGTCGCCCGCGTCGGCTCTGCGCGGTTGAAGCCGTAGTACGGATTCGGGAAGACGTTGATCCTTGTAACATCCGCTTTCGCAGTCTTCGCATCATATACAGCAGCCGCAGGTGCCGTCCAATCATACACATCGTTGGCGGACAGAACACGGTTCGGCGAGACAAGAATCCTGCTGGGGGTGATATCCGACAGAAGACCATTCGCACTAATCCACTCCGCGATCATAGCATATTGCCTGGGTCTCGCGACGCTACCACCAGCGCCAAATCCCTGAATATTATTGTCAGACCGCCCGAAGACCGATCCGTAGGTGGTTGCGGTGGGACCATCATACGTACTGTTAGCAACAAAGATGATCTCAAGGTTCCCAAGCGCAACGGCAGCAGCGCCCACATCCCAAACGCCATTAAGGATCTGATCTCTCCATCCGCAGTTGAGTTGTCGCGGTTGAGCAGGATTCGCGACGTCCCAGACCTGGAAGGGAACATCAACATAATCAAGGAACTTATATCGCGATCCTGTTTCCGGCCCTCCTGGGGGTACGGTACGTGTGTAACGGTAGGCCTTTTGTGTCAGCCCGGGACCAAAACGAAACTCTACATCCCGAAATTCAGCCGGCACAACACCGGGACCTACGGCGCCAAGATACAGATCGTCTACGTCATATGCTGTCGTTGCCTGACTTCGCAATACTGACGTGGATGAAGAGTATCTGCCGCTGCCTCCCAGCCAGCTTGTTCCCTGTGTGAATCTTGAACGGTCTTCATTCAATTGGGGTGGTGGACCAGACACAGGCAGGAAGAATCCATCAATAATCGGATAATCATAGATATTGCCAAACACAGGCAGCACATCCAAATGATCTCCGCCAGGGCCACCATCAACATGGATTCCAGGACTAATCGGTACTGTCGGCCCCTGGTTGACACTTGTGTAAACCGAATCTGTTCCCCGGTAAAAGGTCCAATTCAATTGGGGAATGGTAACATTGAAAAAGTTTCCAATATCCGATGGTCCATATCGGAAAGTTGCCTGCTTTTCAACAAAGCGGACTTGGTATTTCCTCCCGGTTGCCAC
>JANNUB010000382.1:0-20452 GCA_031394795.1 Ignavibacteriota bacterium
GAACCCCCAACCTGCGGTTTTGGAGACCGCTGCTCTAGCCAATTGAGCTACTGACGTATCCGAAATCCAATTGAGGAGGGGAATCCCTGAACGCCTGCCCTCAGATCATTTCGTCTCTTTGTGGGAAGTGTGTTTTGCGCAGAAGCGGCAGAACTTTTTGTACTCGACGCGTCCGGATTGGTTTTTCTTATTCTTCGTCGTCGAATAATTTCGACGCTTGCACTCCGAACATTCTAACGTGATAATATCTCTCACAGCTTTGCTCCTACTTTTGAGTTAACCTCGTGTTCGAGCTTGCGATCCGCCTGCGGCGGATGACCTCGTCCTTACCAAGGACGCGCGCTCTTCGGCTTGAGCTTGCGATCCGCCTCCGGCGGATGACCTCGTCCTTACCAAGGACGTGCTCTCTTCGGCTTGAGCTTGCGATCCGCCTGCGGCGGATGACCTCGTCCTTACCAAGGACCTGCTCTCTTCAGCTTGAGCTTGCGATCCGCCTGCGGCGGATGACCTCGTCCTTACCAAGGACCTGCTCTCTTCAGCTTGAGCTTGCGACCGGGATTGAACCGGTGACCTCGTCCTTACCAAGGACGTGCTCTACCAACTGAGCTACGCAAGCGCCAGTTGTAGAACGACTATCCAACTTCATCCTTCAATGATCTCTATTAGTCGAACGTGAGCGGGAGACGGGACTCGAACCCGCGACCAACAGCTTGGAAGGCTGTGACTCTACCAACTGAGTTACTCCCGCGTTTTCCATTTCGGATTGTCAATTGTAAATTTGGTTTTTTCTTCTCCGGAGGAGTCCCGTCGGGACGATCCGCAATCGTCAACCCGCAATTCTCTCGTGGGCAGGGAAGGATTCGAACCTCCGAAGGCCGAGACCGTCAGATTTACAGTCTGATGCGTTTAACCACTTCGCTACCTGCCCTTTGGTCTGCACCTCCATTCCGAAATTCGCTCTGCGCAGTCCCTTCCCGATGCAAGGCTGAGCTGAAGGTGGGATTTGAACCCACAACCTGCTGATTACAAATCAGCTGCTCTACCGTTGAGCTACTTCAGCACATCATCCCCAGCTACGCCAGCATTTGTTCACAAAAGCAAAATGCTGACAAAGGTGTAACCATCCTTGCCAGTTCGGTGCTGGTGAAAGACTTCCAAATGCAATGGATTGAACGGATTTCAGAACTAATAATATACAAGATTTTCCTTCAGAGTCAATTCACCTTCGACTTTCTTTGCACGGGATTTGCGACATGAACAAGATTTAATTCCTATTTCGTTCTATAGCATACCCTCATGAAATCAGTACGTCTTTTCGTATCTTGATTTTTCACGAAATCCCATTCATGGATCAAGGATGCTCATTGATGAACTCGAGATCAACTTTCTTTCTGTCCTGTTTGTCAGTTGCACTTCTTCTCACGTCATGCACCTCAAAAAAGGAAGAACAACGGCAGACCGACCTTGTCACTTTCTCGGTTAGAGGTGAGATTGTTGAGATCGACACTTTGAAGAGCAGGGTGGTTGTTGCCCACGAGGAGATCCCCGACTTTATGGCAGCCATGACAATGCCCTTCAAAGTCAAGAACCGAAAACTATTGAAGCAGCTGAGCGTCGGCGATTCAATCTCGGCAACCCTTGCCATTTCTCGAACGGAAAGTTGGCTCGAGACAATCACCGTAGTAGGAAAAGGTGAGCCACCCGATCCCCAACTCGTTGCAGGAGCAATCACTTCTCGGATTTTGCGAACAGGAGACGAATTCCCGAACGATGTCTACGTAAATCACGACGGGAAGGAAATCCGATTCAACCGTTTCAAGGGAAAAGTTGTTGCGCTTACTTTTATTTACACGCGGTGCCCGCTGCCGGATTTTTGTATTCTCATCAGCAATAATTTCGCAAGACTCCAGGCGCTATTAAAGAAGGAAGCGAGCCTCAACGGCAAGTGGCACATCATGACGGTGAGCTTTGATCCAAAGTTCGACACGCCCCAGGTGCTCAAGGAGTACGGCGCCAGTTACAACGCCGACTTCACAACATGGGATTTCGTTACCGATCCTGACACGTCCGGAAGAGCGATTATGAGATTAGCGGACGGTTTGGGTTTAACCTACGAAAACGACGATGGTGGGTTGATCGCCCACAACTTGAGAACCGTTGTGCTTGACAGGGAGGGGAAAATCGCGGAGGTTATCCATGGCAACGAATGGAAACCGGAAGAGGTGGCGGAACAAATTCGCAACATCGCGCTACAGTAGGAGTGACATATGAAACTCACAGCAACCCTCATAGCGATAATAGGAGTCGCATTGCTTGCAGGAAAATTTCTTTTGGGGCGATCAGGTTCAACACACAAGACAGCAATCAGTGCCGAGGAAGCACATTCGTTGATTGCATCGGGTACGACCGTGCTTGTTCTTGATGTGCGCACGCCCGAAGAGTACATCGGCGAACTCGGTCACATTCAAAATTCCGTGTTGATTCCCGTTCAGGAACTGGAAAGCAGAATTGCTGAGTTGGAACGGTTTAAAGACAAAACAATTCTTGCTGTTTGCAGAAGCGGAAGAAGAAGCGGCAAAGCGACAGAGATTCTTCTCAGGAACGGCTACAAGGGAGCGAACGTCGAAGGCGGGATGCTTGCGTGGAACGGAAAGAAACTACCGGTTTCGCATTGATCAGTTGATAACTGTTTGCCGCGGAATCACAATGTCCTTTTCTTTGATCGTGCCCTGCGCCTGCGTCATCGACGCACGAACGACGTTGCGAAGCTCGCGCACGTTCCCCGGCCAAGCGTGATTGAGAAGTCTCCGCATCGCCCCCGCCTCGAATCCCGAGATCGAAAGATTGAATTCCTTGTTCGCCTCTTGGACGAAGTGATTAGCAAGTAATGAAATATCGTTATCACGCTCGCGCAGAGGAGGGAGCTCTACTTCGTATTGTCGCAGCACGTCTCGCAACTGCGCGTTGAATTTCCCCTGCCGGACAATGGAGCCGAGATCGGCAAGCGTAGATGCAATGAGGTGGATATCGCATGGAATGGGGTCTCTGCCGGACCGGGACTTCAGAGTCTTCGTCTGGACAACGTTGAGAATCGCTTCTTGTTCCGGCAGTGCAAGCCAATCAATCCTGTCAAGATAGAGCGTCCCCATATTGGCTTCTTCAATTTTGCCGGGCTTCCGCGTCGAGCTGAATTTAACATCGCCAAAGAGTTCGGTTTCCATGATATTCGGCGGGTACGCCGCACAGTCGAACACCACCATGGGTTTCTCTTTCCGACGGCCCGAATGATGCACAGCCCACGCCGCCAAGTCTTTGCCCGTTCCCGGTTCACCAACAATGAGAAGAGGCTTATCGTATTGGGAAATCTTTTGCAGCATTTCAACCGCAGCCGTCATTGACTCGCTCTCCCGAATGATGTTGTTCATCGAGAAGCGTTTATTGATGTACTCCTTCAGGTACGCCAGCTCTTTTTGAAGCGATTTGTTCTTAAGCGCCGTCTCGATCTTGTAGGTAATTTCGTCGTTGCTGAGCGGTTTCTGCAGGTAGTCGGTCGCTCCCATGCGAATTGCATGAACGGCTGAATCGACCGAGCCGAAGCCCGTGATCATAATAATGATGGCATCAGGATCGAACGAGATGATTTCTTTCAATACCTGAAGTCCGTCCATACCCGGCAGCCGCAGATCCAGTAGCAACACTGACGGCAGTTCATCCATGTACTTCTTAACACCCTCTTCGCCGGTAAGCGAATAGGTTACATCGTATCCTTCGATCTCAAGCACGTCCTTCAGGATCGCACAGATTGCATCATCGTCATCTATTATCATGACTTTCGTCATCGAACATCCTCAACAAAAAGAATCACCACGGGGGTATTCACGGCCAGATAGAAATTTGCTCAACAATATACGTAATCCCATTGGGACTGCAAAGAGAAAAAGTGAATTCGTTGCTCATGAACTTCCAAAGAATTATATTGCTCAATACCCTACACGATAATGTGTAGAGCTTCGCGCCAGAAGTTTGCCGCGTTGTGAACATCAACCAACAGACCACGCAACATTGGAGGAGTGCCTTTGATACGATCTGCTTTGTTTTTCGGAATCGGAATAACCCTTGTTGTTTTCCGCTCTTTTGCACAATACATGGAGCCAACGGGAGGTTCCTATCCGACAAATCTTGTGATATTCCAAGACGAATTACCAAAGGGATTCGTGACAAACATGTGGGGCGGAAAGGCTTCCCCGGATAATCGCGTAGTGCGCAACGGCTCAGCAAGTTGGCGCTGGGAAATCAGCGACATCAGCGGCATGCACATCATGTGGGGTGGTTGGAATATGGACACAACAGTTTTCTGGGTCCACGATAACTCGCACTTAAGCTTCTGGATACGCCCAAGCAGCAGTTCGATCAAGATCCAGGTGCAGCTCGGATACATGGACGGCCAGTATGATGTTATTCCGCAGCAGGAGGTCGGAGAAGCGATGACATGGAAACATTATGACGTGCTTGTCCCCATGTCGGCGCAGCGGCGTCCTCTCAATGAAGTGAAAATAATTTTCACTGGAACCGGAAGAGGAGGTGGCACGATTCATTTCGATGACCTCAAGATCTCGCAGGTACGGCTGTACGCCGGCAAAGGGAAGCTTGGTTCGATCAAAGGTATTTTCGCCGATCAAATCGGTTACGACACGTACGGTTACAAAACCTTCTCTGCGGAGAAATACTCTTCGTATAGGATCGTGCGTGCGAGCGACAAAAAAAACATGTACACAGGGACCGATCAGCGCGTTGTTACAAGCTCCTTTGTTGGCGACAATGAAGTGTACATCGGCAACTTCACGAAGTTTCAAACGCCGGGGACATATTACATACAATTGGACAACGGAAAGCAATCCTATCCTTTTGATATTGGCCCGAATGTGTATGATGCTACGGTACGCGCCTCTATACGCTTCTTCTATTACCAGAGGAACAACACCGCAATCGAAATGCCGTACGCAGAAGGGCCATGGGTTCACCCCAAAGATGAAAAGGAACTCGTATTGATGCCGCGATCGATCGGCGGAACGAAATATGTGCGCAAAGGCTGGCATGATGCAGGAGATCTTGCAATCTACATGCCCAATCATACATACGCGTGTTATTGGCTACTATCCGCGTGGGACGACTTCCGGTATCGTGCGGATAATCTGAACATCCCCGAGTCCGGCAACGGCGTTCCTGATTTGCTGGATGAAGTGCGTTGGGGTCTCGACTGGGCTCTCGACATGCAAGATGCCTCTGATGGCGGCTTCTTCCACAACATGTGTGTGAACAAGAACTCGCCGTACAATTATGGAAAGACAACAGCCCTGACAATTACGGGATACGAGCTGACAAATAAAACAACATCGGCGACAGCAGCAGCGACGGCAGCATTAGCATACGCTTCAACCCTTTTCTCGGAATTCGACAAAGGGTATGCGGCACGAATGCTGAACGCCGCGCGCAAAGGCTGGGAATACCTTGAAGCTCACCCTCAACAAATCAACATCACGGAAAACTGCACAGGGTATCAGGATGCAGACGACAATCATGCCCGGTTCTTTGCGGCGGCAGCCCTCTTTTTGGCAACCGGTGAGGACAAATATCACCAATATTTTTTGCGTAACGACCCTAGCAGCGGTTGGTTTTCCGATTACAACAACCAAACAAACCTCGCGTATTACCTTTATATCAAGTCATCAAAGGGTGACCCCAAGAAGCAATCCGACTATCGCAACTTGCTGGTATCGCGCGCTGAGGGAGGGAACAATGAACGTGATGGGCATCCGTTCGGGTTCGTAGGATCGTATTATTGGGGAGCATTGAGTAATGCTTTTGGGCGGGTCAGCAATTACAATATCGTTGACTGGCGATTGAACCAGAATGAGAACTCAATGTTTACGGCAATCCAGCAACTGCACTACACGTTCGGACAGAACTCACTCAACTTTGTGTACTTCAGCGGATTTGGCGAGAACGGAATGAAGCAGGGATTTCATCATTGGCTGAAGGCTCTCAACGCAACCCCGCGCAACTTTCCGGGGCTGCTTGCCGGAGGTCCAAATCAAAATCCAGACCCAAATGAGCGTAACATGGAGAACACCTACAACAAACCAGCCGATACACCGATGGACCAACGATATACCGACAATGACAGTTGGTCAACAAATGAGATCGCCGTCAACCAAAACGCCCATATCACATATGTCCTCTGTGCCGCGTGGGCGTACGCGAAAGGTAAGAAGTAGTTGTGTCTCCTCACTCGTAGGAAGGGGTTTCTTCTGCGGTGATGGGAATATATTCGCGCTCTACTTTCTTTGCTCCAAGCATTCGCCAGAACAAGCGCCACAGACCGCGCAGCAAGATGCCCATATCCATCCCGAGGGAGCGATTCACGGCGTAGTATCCTTCCGAGATCACTTGTTCCTCTTCCGTTGTTTCATCGACCTCATTCGTGTCAAGAATGCTGATGACGCCGCCTTGACACTTTAGACGCGTACGACGGTACTCCTCTGTAATATTGAAGGCGATTTCCGGATCCATGGGTCGGTTTCCCACGAGCAGAATGTCGCCCCTGATAACATTTGAGAGGTTTCCAATGCGGGCGAACAAATGCGGAAGCGTCGTCAATGGATCGGGGTTGTGTCCGACCGGCCGTTTGGTAAGATCGGCGGGGCCGAGATAGATCAGATCAAACACGCGTAGCCGGAGTTTTCCCTGCGCCAAGTCATTGAGATCCGGTGCGATGCGCCTGACGCGTGTAATGAGTGGAAATTTCAGCCCTACAATCATAAGGAAGAAGAGAACAAGCAAGAATGGGAAAGACAAGATATACAGGAGCCATGCCACCAATTTGTTCGCAAGGGTGTACATCTTGAAGCCTGCTTTCGCATGCTGAATTTCCACTGCCGCAAGGTTATCGTCAATGGCCGTGAATGCCGATTTTTTCAAGTCCACCATCAAGTTGCCTTGAATGATGGCATCGTGAATCTCCGTTTGAGGACCGACGAATGTTTTTGAAAGAACGATCGCGTCACGAAGTTTTGCCCCGACATCCACCATCACATCGTGACCGATAACGGTCCCTCTCCCCAATGTCACTCCTTTGCCGATACGACAGTTGTCGCCGATAACGAGCGGTCCCTCGAAACTTACCTGGCTGGATGCGTTGATGTTTTTTCCAACCCAGACACCCGGCTGTAGCTCGATTCCCGGAATGAGCATGCCCGGAACCCTACCGGCAAGGATATCGCTCTGCGCACTGACATAGGAATTCCAATTCGTCACCCGCGCAGCATAGTCCACAGAGCAGAAGCCGCACAAGTTCAGTTTTATAGTCTGGCTTGCAAGCCAGCATGCCTGCAGCAAGTTATATCCGATTGTGTCGGGAATCAGATCGAGCACTTCGGGTTCAAGAATGCAGACGCCGATCTCGATCGGCTGATCCCCCGCCTCCGCATGTTTACGGATACCGACCCCGTGAATATGGTCATTCCCGTCCACCGTGACGGCAAGCCCAGAGAGATTTTCACTTCCCTTGCAGCAAACGAATGTGGCGTCTGCGCGTCGTGACCAATGATGTTCCAGTGCTGCACGCAGGTTAACGCTTGTTACCACATCCGACTGCATGATCACCAACGTTTCGCCCTCATAGTAAGTGCGCATTTGACGAAGTGCGGA
Organism: Ignavibacteriota bacterium; assembly: GCA_031394795.1. GTDB lineage: Bacteria > Bacteroidota > Ignavibacteria > UBA10030 > UBA6906 > CAADGV01. The sequence goes on from JANNUB010000382.1 coordinate 7,708, forward strand.
GACAAACCCAAACGGAGGACGCTCGAAGTTATACGAGATTTGTGCACCCCACCGCGATCCATTGTCGAAGTGCGCTTCCACTTTGTTGACGAGATGGTTACAACTGAGACGAATGTTCCTCACGCCGTAGCGGACAAGGTACTCGACCTGGTGCTCCATGATCGGCTTGTTGACGATCGGCAGAAGTCCGACGGGAATCTGGTATGTGAAGGGTTTAAACGCTTCCGATATAGGCGACGGAAGGATGATACCCTTGGCTGTCTGCTGCATGTTACGCTCTACGTGCTGTCAATTGTCTTTGTGCAACTGCCTCTGATTCAAAAATATCAAATACCTGGTGGAGATTCATCATGTGAAACATGTGAAGAATCTCTTGAGGAAGTTCCGCGAGGGCAAATGTCCCGCTCTTCTGTTTGATATACTTGAGTGAATTCACAAGCGCTCCAACGCCGGAGCTATCGATCACTTTCGTCCTGCTGAGATTTACAATAAGTGATTGAGCAACACCCGATGACATTGTTTCAACGACACGCAATAACTCCGAAGCATTTTCAAGCGTTAAACGCGGCCCGAGATCAATGACCACTACATCCGGGAGCTCCCTGACAGAAATCATAGCTTTACAAGACCTTCGTTATCAAAATTGTAGCATCATCTTCGGTCTGAAGCGTGGAGAATTCTGACATGGTGCGCAACACTTCTTGCAGAATTTCTTCCGGAGAATACTTTCTTCGCTCCTGCAAGATTTCAATCAACCGTCGCTCCCCAAATGGCTCCCCCCCCGTGTTCGCCCGATCGGTTAATCCGTCGGTGAAGAACACGATAACATCACCCTCGTGCAATTGAAGGGACTTTTCACAAAACTGTTGACCAGGCGCGACACCAACCAAGGTCCCCTCCGAGTGGAGACGCTCAACCTCGTTCGTGGCTGCCCGGATAACAATCGGCCGGACATGTCCCGATCCGCTGTACATGAGAGTCTTCTGGGTGGTGTTGAACACTGCGTAGAACATGCTAAAGAGCTTCCGCGCGAAGCCCGCTTCCCTGTGGAAGATCGCATTGACCTTGCCCATAACGGCGGCAGTGGAAGGAGTCTCACGGGTCAAGAAATGCACTGTCGAACGGAGCATGTTACTGAAAAGCGCAGCAGCGACTCCTTTTCCTTCCACATCGGCAATGACAATTCCGATTTTCTCCCGATCAAGAAGAACCAGATCGAAGTAGTCGCCGCCGACAAAATCCGCAGAGTGTGTATGCGTTGCAATTGCGAGTCCACAGGATTGTTCGGGAACCCTCGGCAGGAAACTCTGCTGAACAGCTGCGGCGTTCTGCATTTCTTTAGGGGTAGATACGAGTGGGCCGACCTCAGATACCCGCATTCCGAAGACTGCCGAAAGGTGATTCACGACAAACATCAAACTCGATTCTTCGAACGGAGCAAGCTTGTTGCCATCGAGGTCGAAGGCGAGCAAGCCGACGATTTGACCGCGCCACACGAGCGGAATAAGAGCGAGTCCTGCGTCATAGACGACGGAACAACCTTCGTACGGCTGAAGCAAGTCGGATATCGGGTATGTTCCTTCGCGCAACTCCACTTCGAGAAGGTGCAGAGCCTCAGAGCACGCAGAATGCCTCATGTACAAGAAATCAATCGGCGGTCTCAACATAATCAAACCGGCATCTGCACCAAGCGCGCCGCGCAGGTCATGAAGCGCCTCGCGCGCGATCGCGAATCCGTCGGCGAGCCGATTCAGTTTCCGGGAGAGCGTGGCAAACATGCGCGCCTTACGAATCCGCTCAGAGGGAACGCCCCGAAGTGAGTTTCTCCTACGGCTATGGATGCCCAGGGTTTGAGCGTCCTTCATTTGCTACCTGAAGCTAAGTCGAAAAAAAGAATTTCTTTTCGCTGTGTCTACGCCTTGGCTGTCTCTATCGCCGGCTCGAATGCAAATTGAAGATGAGTTGCAACTTCCGACGCGTGTGTGAGCGTCGAATGGACTACAAACCGACGGTCGAGCCCGCCGGAGTTCAATATCTTGACATACGATGGATTCACAGTAATACAATGAATCTGCTCTTCCGGTCCGCGAATGTCGCTCCAAAGACAAAGCAGACGATACAACCCGCCACAATCCATCCAGGCAAGACTGCTCAAATCGAGAATGACAGGCACTCGCCTCATGAAGATTGGACGAAGCTCTTCGATGAGAAAGGCCGTGTCGTTTGTGAGCTCGCCGTACAGCGTCGCTATATGCATGTGGCGATCCACAATGGTCTCAGAAACGGAGAATGCGCGACTGCCGAATTGACGAAGCCTCCTGAGGGCATGTTCGGTGGTTGGGACATGGGCAAGGATGGTGTGCAGCTTGGCGGAGCGCAGTACAAATCTGGACTTGGCGCCGAGGACGACGATGCAATATTTCGCCTGTTTGCGTACCGACTTGTCTATCGCTACGATGATCGAAAGCGCCTCCGAGTCGAGATTGACGGAGGAACGGAGATCGAGAATGAGTGCATCGTGCTCTTCACAAAAATAGGATTCAAAATGTTCAGCCAGGAAAGCGAGTTGATGTCCATGGTTGATTTCAACAAGAAGCGCCCGAACAGTACTTCCACTAATAGACTCGACGGTAACATCCGACGATGCAAGCGCCGTATGATTTGACGATCGATTGTTCGAGAATGCCTTTAGCGCATTATCAACGACTGTTTGTTTCAGAAGGGGAACCAACCCGTGGATTACATCCTGCACATAGCGACCGGTTAGTCTCCTTGGTTCCAGGTACCAACGAAAGAGCCATTCGGCGCTTAGCTTTTTCATCCACTCAGGCGCACGGGGTACGCTGCCAGAAAGAAAGTCTATCGTAGCACCAACGCCGATCGAAACTGGGACATTTAGCCGATAGTGGTTCATTGCCATCCAATATTCTTGCTTCGGCGCACCAAAAGCAACTATGAGAATATCCGCACCCGATGCATTGACTTGTTCAACGATGCGGTCATTGTCCATCTCCCAGACGGTTCCAAAAGGAGGCGAATACACCCCTGCGATCTTCAATGCCGGAAATTTGTCCTTGCACTTCTTGGCTGCCAATTGAGCGACCTCCTCACGTCCTCCCAGGAAGAAGAACGAATACCCCTTTTTGGCACCATGTTCAATGAGCATAGGAATAAAATCCGAGCCTGCAACCCGCTCAGTCAACGGCGGTTTCATTGTCCGTCCAGCCCACACGAGAGGCATGCCGTCCGGCGTCACCAAAGCCGCGCTGTACATGATTCGCTTGAGGATCGGGTCCTTCATCGCACGCACTGTAGAATCGAGGTTGGCAGTGACGATGATGTTTGTGGACCGCTCCACAATCATCCGGTCAATGCGTGCGATTGTTTCCTGATTTGTGAGTCGGCTAAATGGAATGCCCAAAACCACTGTTTCTCTTTCACGCGCCCCCATTGACGTCATTGCTATGACGCTCCCTTCGCAGTCAGCACAGCATGAACAGTCCGGAACAGAAGCTTAATATCCTCCCTTATGGAACGCTTGTGTATGTACTCAACATCGAGCTTTACCTGGTCTTCGAACTGAATCTCGTTTCGTCCGCTCACCTGCCAGATGCAAGTAATTCCCGGAATCGAATCAAGCCGGTAGAGATGGTGTGTCTGATAGCGAGTAACCTCATTCGGAAGGGGTGGACGCGGCCCGACAAGCGACATGTCCCCCTTGACAACGCACCACAACTGCGGCAACTCATCGATACTCAGCCTACGGATAATCCTTCCTACCGGCGTAATCCGGGGGTCATTCCTCATCTTGAATGTTACCCCCTTCATTTCGTTATACTGCATCAGCTTGGATTTCAAGTCCTCTGCATTCGCGACCATCGAGCGGAATTTGTAGAACCTGAATTGCCCGCCCCATTTCCCCACGCGCGTTTGGACAAAGATTGCCGGTCCTCCATCGTATAGTTTGATTGCCAAATACGTGAGTAGGAAGATCGGTGAGAATACCATGAGAAGAGCGAACGAACCGATGATGTCAAGCAATCGCTTCGCCGGAGATCGGGATGCTACCGCAATACTCCAGATAAGGATTTTCCCTCGAACGACGAGCGTCCGATACGCACGCCCAATTCGCGAAAACGGGAAAGAAACGATTGGCATTCCTGTACCTGATTTCAATGTTGTCGCTCCCCCGATCAAATCATCATCCACGCGGGAATCAAACAGTCCCTTCGTGGCTTGCCCGATGCGATCTTGCATTAAATTCTCCCCTGTGTACGCTCAACCAATAACGTTAACACTGAGCACTCTAGCGCTCCGTGCGGACCCATGCTTTGCTTGTCTTGCCCACAAGCATGGAACCATAAACTCCAAGTTTCCAAACAAGGTACCGCGGTACATATAAGAATGCGAGCAAATTGCGTGGGTGGACTCTTGCAAGTATCAGGCCGACAACGCAGTGCACAACCACCATTGCAAACACCGCCAGCCAACCCCACAAAACGTATGAGCTTGGCATCGCTCCAAACGCCACCGCAGCGGAATTCACCAAAACAAACATCCCGACAACAAGCAAGAAAAGCGCGAGAGGCGGGAATGCCGTATCAATTGCCGCGTCGAGCAAATGAACGCTCTTTTTTTTCCATGCCTCTTTGAGAAGCGTCGGCACGCGATGTTTGATGCTGGCAAAACGTCCCCCTTCCCACCGTACACGCTGCGTCTGCGCGCTTGAAGCTTGCGCGGGCATGATTGCATAGACCACTGGGTCGGGATTGAAATGAATGCGTTCTCCCTGGCGAATCAACTCAAGACCCATATCGAGGTCTTCGCCCAGTGAGCTTTCATCCCATTTCATTGTGCGCAAAACATCCGCCGAGAAACACATGCCGTTGCCTTTCAGAAGAATAGAAAGACCGAGTCGGGATTTGCCGAGCGGACGAACATAATTTTGCAGCGCGAACGCAATCAACATCATCTGAACACGCCATGCGTTGTTGTTGTCCAGCACCAGATCGCTGCTTTGGATGACACGGTGACCTTCATGGAGCGAAATGTTCATTTCTTCGAGAAAGTTCTTCGAGATCACCGAATCGGCATCCACAAACACACAGGCATCGTAACCCGGTGCGGGTAATCGCTCCAGTACTTGCGGGATGATCCAATTCAGTGCGTACCCTTTTCCACGCCGGGTCGTGTCATATCGCTGGAAGACTATAGCTCCACACGAAAGCGCTGTCTTCGCTGTCTGATCGTTACAGTTATCTGCCACAACAATTATATCGAACAGCTCCTTAGGATAGTCAATGTGCAACGCGCTGCGCAACGTGCCTTCGATGACTTTCTCTTCATTATGAGCCGGAATAACGATCGCAAACTTCTTCCTTGTCGCGGGGGTGGATTTCTTGCGTTTCGGTATGAATAGCGGTGCCAAGGTGAGAACCAGGAGGTAGATGCCCAGAACTAGCCCAACAACCATGAACGGAATTTGAACTGCTGAGAAGATTAGCTCAATCAAACTGTTGCTCGTTGAATGACATTATCCGAAGTAGAGGCTACAACCCCCATGCCATGCAATATATATAAAAAATGCCCTCTCTGTTGTATCTATCGTCATGTCGAAGGCAAGCAACCCATAGGATGTGTAATAATTATCCACCCCGGCGTGTCATATGGAGAACTTTGTCTAACTCCGTACCATCTCCAATCTTTTTTCCTCAATGACACGTTCAATCGAGGCCTTAAGACCTCCCAAGAACTTATCGAGCGTTTGGTATTTTTCGACATACTCGCGCGCGGCATTTCCCATCTCTTCGGCAACGTGGGGGTTGTTCCACAGGTAAAGGATTGACTCGCGCAAAGCTTTGCTATCCCCCAGAGGCACAAAAATGGCGGTCTTTCCCTCTTCAATAACATCCACTTGGCCTTGAGTTCGGGAACAAATGACGGTTTTCCCCATTGCCATCGCCTCGAGTATGCAGGTAATCCCATTGTCCGTATTCGATTCCAGCAATGGAATCACAACGAAGCGGGAGCGCGCATACAAGTCGCGTAGTTCCTTTGCATTCTTCCTCCCGATGGTGACATTTGAAGGGCGATGCTTCGCTTTCTCGACAGCAGTAACCCATTCCGTCGGAAGTCTGTGCCCGGTGCCGGCGGCAATGTGACACTGAATGTCGAGGCCGCGCATTGCTTCAAGCAGTGTGAGGAAGTCGCGCATTTCGCTCCCAACAGAGCAGATCATATCCGTCTTTGTTGGCAACGGACGAAAGAATTTCTGATCAACAAACCATTTCGTGAAATAGATTTTCTCGGCCGGGACGCCGCCTTCTGCAGTAACAATGTTTCGTTGCACGCTTGACCACAGCACTATTCGATCGATGTACGCATGCACGTAACGCAGCATCCGGAGTTTCATCCCGAAACCGGGCCAACCGCATAGCGCAACATGAGGGACACTTCGGTCACGCGCGAGCTTACAGAGCAATGCGTACGGGAAGCCCAGTTTTTCGTACCAAGAAAGAACAACATCGTAGTCTTTTCTTATTATAAAAGCTTCAATTACTTGAGCGGCAAGTAAGGGGAGAAATCTGTAAAGCGCTCGACGAACGGGTGGCGCCTTCTCCAAACCACGTCGATCCAAAACGAAGGCGTTCAACTCTCTGCCGAAGATTGTCGTGCGTGGAATTTGGTCGCTTTGTTCCAATCGCTTGAGTTCTTCCTCTTCCGGGCGAGGCATATCGCGGAATAAGCCAAGGACTTTCATATGCAATTGGACAGTTGTCCCCTTAACCTCGAAAGTAGATGAATAAAATACATGCAAGGGCCCATAACAAGGCTGTTGTGAGAATGGGCCCGTCCGACGTGACAACATCCGTCGGTCTCTCGGTCTCGCTCGTGGTGTGAATCAGAAAGATGTAGCGGAACACGCCGTAAATGACAAACACTGTAGTATAGATGAGCTTATCGGTTCCAAATACCCGTAGTGTGCGAGGTGCCACCGTGTAGAGAGCGTAAGAGATGAGAGTGCCGGCTGCGGTTATTGTCAGCATCTGATCAAGAAACGTCACACTATAGCGGCGGAGAACTTTCCGCCCCGCAACACCTGAGGCGGGGACGTGTACCAGCTCGCTCCTCCGCTTGGCAAAACCAAGAAAGAGCGAGACGAACAATGTGCACAGCACGAGCCATGTCGACACTTCCACATTCAGCGCGTATGCGCCGCCAACAACGCGCATCATGAACCCTGACGCAATCACAAAGACATCGAGAAGCACAACGTCTTTCAACTTGAAAGAATAGGCTAGGTTCATCAAGAAATAGCCGCAGAGTATGATGACGAAACGGTAGTCCATCGCATACGCGGTAATTCCTGCAAGACCAAGAAGAATCCCGAGTAGAATGTACGCTTCAAAATAAGAAACCGTGCCCTTGGCGATAGGGCGATGCTTCTTTTCGGGATGTGCGCGATCTTCCTCAACGTCAAGAATATCATTGACGATGTACACAGCGCTTGCTGTAAGGCAAAACGCAACAAACGCACGGATGGAACTGAGGTCCGCTGTTACGTTGAAGAGTTCTTTCGCAAAGATAAGCGGTGCAAAGACAAACAGGTTCTTCACCCACTGTTTTGGGCGAACAAGTTTGACATATGCGCGGGGATTCAACGTCCCTCGCTTCAGCGCATGACGCTCAAGAGGTATTTCTTCGGATCGGGTCATTCACAGATACCGCTCAACTTTTGAAACAACGTACTCGGGGGAGAGTGTATTCATGCATGTCACGACTTTATCGCATCGCGATTTATAACATACAAGGCAATCAATATCGCTATGGAGTATGTCTCCGTTGCCGAACACGTCCAATTCCCATGGAGAGGTCGGACCGACGAGGACAATCGTTGGCTTGCCGAGCGCAACACCCATGTGCATCCCGAGACTATCGGAGGTAAGCATGACATCGAATGTGCTGATTATCGCGCCGAAGTCGCCGAGAGAATTACCGCATCCTCCGTCTATGATCTTCTCGCCAAGCACTTGCTTGATGCGACTGTTCAATTCGACTTCCTCGGGGCCGCCAACCATGACGATTCCAACGTCTGGATAGCGTTCCTTCATGATTTCCATGAACCGAACATATCCTTCGAATGTCCACTTTTTGTATTGCCAACGGCCGCCCCCGCCCGTGTTGACGCCGAGAATTTTCTTGAATCCACCGAGAGGCGTTTCCCGAAAGCGTTGCGTGAATTCCTGACTTCCGTTGAGAACAAGCTGCGGCGGAGCGGTGGGCAATTCGAGCCCGCATATCTCGTACATGATCTCCTGATACGTCCGCCGGTTGGCTTTTTTCTTTTCATCATTTAAGCCCATCAGCCACCATTCATGGGCGCGAGAATCAACGGGCTTTACGCGTCCGGCGCTGTCAGACACAAAGCCGACGCGTTCTTTGCATCGAGCCACGCTATGAATTGTTGCGCTTTGGACGTCGGCGTCGAGGCAGATACCAAGATCGAAATCCTCGTGGTGCAGATAATCCAGATAGCTGGACTCTGTGACAAAGACGCGGTCGATATACGGATTATCTTTCAGCACCGGCGCCGCGCTGGATTTCGTGATCCACGTAATCTCACTTCCCGCGTACTTTTTCTTCAGAGCCGGCAGAATAGAAGTGGTCCGAAGAACGTCGCCTACGGCAGCAAGCTTCACAATCAAGATCCGATACTTGATCTGGTCATAATCGGCGCATCCCTCGCAAAGTCTGCCATCACTCTTATGGAACTTGCAGGGCATGCTTCCCTTGTAGTAGCGACAATCGGTGTTAATAAGCAAATCTCTTTCCTTCGTAGATATGACTATTCTGTGCGTTGTGACTCGAGCCGTTGGAGCCATTCGTCGGCACCAACGACTGGTACACTCCCTCCAATTCGAGCCCGCTCTTTTCCCAGCTGTACCCCTCGACCAAATTCTTGTGCGCGTTCTCCGGAAGCCTCTCACGCAACGACTGGTCATTGAACAATCGCAGGACGCATTTCGCGAACGCGTCCGGTGTGTCGGCAAACAGCGCAGACTCCTCATGCTTTAGGTTGATACCTTCGCATCCAACAGAGGTTGTGACAATGGGTCGTCGCATTGCCATCGCTTCTAGCGCTTTGCCGCGAATGCCGCCACCTATGAGCAACGGAATGACAAAGACCTGTCCACGCGCGAAATACGGCTTGACATCATCCACGAACCCGGTTACAACGACATTCTTGCTCGAGCGAAGTCGAAGTTTCTTCGAGGGCTGCGCGCCAACGACATAGAGTTTGGCTGCGGGTTCTTGATGGAGAATCAACGGAAAAATCTCATCGAGAAACCAAGAAATGCCATGATGGTTCGGCATATAGCTCATCAAGCCGGTGAATACGATGGAACGCGGCTCTTCCGCGATCTGCTGCCTCGTGAAAAACGATTGCTCTACCCCGTTTGGGATAACACGAATTTGTTTGTGAGGAAGCTGCTCTTGAAAAATACGCTTGTCTCGTTCCGTTGTTGTCACGACGATATCGAATTGATCTGAGATGCGTGTTTCATCTTCTTTCAGCTTTTGGTATTCGCTGAAGTAATACGGCTTCATGATGAAGTTCTTTGTCTGTTGGTATACACGGAACATGATGTCGAACTCAACGTTGTGTGTATCGCCGACAAGCGGAATTCCCTTCGGCAACCGGTGGTAACCAAGAATCGTCGAGCAGCAGTGGATCAAATCGAACTTCTCCCGCGCCACTATATCCTTGATCGCGCGATCCATCTTCGGACTGTAGAACACGAGATAGGAGCTGTTCCCGGTAACCAGACGAAGAATCCGAAACGCGAGATTGATAATCCGCGGACGGCTACTATTGACGAACGTGATATGTTTGCACTTGTCGCCGTACGCTTCGCGGAATTTCCTTTCATCTTCCGGTGAGCCGAACGAGAGAACCGAAACTTCATGTCTCTTCACGTTCTCCCGAAAGAAAGGGAAGTTCCGCTTGGCAGAACCCAGATCCGGTGGATATGGCGGAGTCTGAAAAACCATCAGAATCTTCATGGAAGATCAATACACGCTCTTGTTCTTTATCGACTCGACCCGAACGCAGCAAGCTTTCTCGGAAGCGGCAGTTGGTGCAAGAGCAGCTCAACCTCGCGTCGTCTCACAACCCCCAAGGCGAACATCAGCAGCACGTACACAACGCTGCCGGCAATACCTGCAACCACCCAATTATGAAAATGGGTTTCCACAAACCAAACCGTAACCCACATCACGCACCCGCCGAAGATCGCCTTTCCCGCGTTAATGACATTCTCCATCCCAAAACACCCCTTGGGAAGTAGGAGAAGGCTCATGCTCATAACAAACAGCTCGGTGATACCGGTGGTCACAGCGGCGCCAATGGCCCCATTCCCATGATGCTCTTGAAAATACCTTATCGCGAAGTAATTCACGGTGAGGCTTACGATAGTGGCGAGCACAGAAATCACAACGGCTTGTTTTTGTTTATCGTGTGAAACCATCACCGTACTGAAAACAAAATCTACATACACCAAGACGACGCTGATCGAGAGGATCTGAAGGAGAATGACTGAATTTCCGAATTCGGTCAGCGGTCCGAAAACCGAGATGATAGGGCGCGCCAACGCTGCCATACCCACGACAAGTGGCACTGCGACAATAACGGTGAGATCCAGAATTCTCCTCGACGTCTTGTGTACGCTGTCAGCAGAGGTATGCACTAACCGTGACAACACCGGAAATACTGCAGTGTTGAGAATGACCGGAAAGAACATCAGCGTGTCAAGTAACCTGCTCGGCACTCCATACCAACCGACAACGGTTTCATTCGTCATAGAGTGGAGCATAAGAATGTTGATACGATAATATATGAATCCGAGCAACGTGGAAATCATGTACGGAAGACCGCCTCGAAGCATCGTGTTCCAAAGGGAACGATCGATACGAGGATCGGGCGTAACGGTTTTGCGCAAGAGGGAATAGCTCACTCCAAGGTTCACTACCAAACTTGCGAACATTACCCCTGCGATCGCAAGAGACCTGAAGCCAAGGAGAAGCAGAGCAATTCCTACAATTCCGAGAAAGACCTTTTCAGCAACAACAGCTGTAGATCGGTATCGGGATTTCTCGAGACCGATGAACACCCGATGCATCAAATCCGACATGCCAAAAAAGAGGTTGGCTATTCCGAGAATAAGCACAACGGTAATCGTTTGTGGCGGGTACTTTGAAATAACGACAAAAGCCATTGTCGCTTCCAGGGAAATTACCCAGACTATCAACCTGAGAATAACGCCATTGGTCACGTACTTGCCGGCAAGCGAATTGTCGCGCGCGATCTCTTTCACAAAGAACATCGTGAAGCCGAGGTCCATCACCACTGCGAAAAGCGAACTCAGCGACATCGCATACACCAGCCGACCATAGTCCTCGGCGCCGAGGTAGCGTGGGAGGAACAACATCAGCACAAAAGAGGACACCCATGTCATGAGTTGCGCACTCATCATCGCCTTGGTGTTTCTCGCTATCGAAGCCGTTGATTCTGTCATGCAAACAAAGAATAGATGAAGTCACCCCTCGAATGCGCAGGTATTGTGCCAGGAACTCTTGCGACTTCATACTCAATTTATGTTGCACTTTTTGAATGATGGAAATCCATTTCAAGAAAAATAATTGATGTACCGTTTGCAAATTGTACATTTTGACGTGGTGAAAGATTCAGAAAGATTTCTGCTTTGAGGTAATTGGGAGGCCTCCGTCCAGTGAGATCAATACACGCTCTTGTTCTTTATCGATTCGACCCGAACGCGGCAAGCTTTCTGGGAAGCGGCAGTTGGTGCAAGAGCAGCTCAACCTCGCGTCGTCTCACAACCCCCATGGCGACCATCAGCAGCACGTACACAACGCTGCCGGCAATGCCTGCAACCACCCAATTATGAAAATGGGTTTCCACAAACCAAACCGTAACCCACATAACGCCCCCGCTAAGCAGCACCTTGGCAGCAAGGACCACGTTGGAGATGCCAAAGCATCCCTTTGGTATGATCAGAAGGCTCGCCCCCATGACGAATATCTCCGTCACACCGGTTGTTACCGCTGCTCCGATTGCTCCATTGCCGTGATGTTCATGAAAATACCTGATTGCAAAGTAATTCACCGTAAGGTTTAGCACAGTAGCAAATATCGAAATCACAACAGCCTTCCGCTGTCTGTCATGCGAAAGGATGACGGTATTGAGAACGAAATCAATATAGATAAACAACAGGCTGATTGAGAGGATCTGCAAAAGAATTACTGAATTCCCATATTGCTCCAGTCCGCCAAGAATCGTGATAATAGGGCGAGCCAAGGCGGACATGACAACGACAAGCGGCACCGCAACCATGATCGTGATATCGAGAATCCTTCTCGACGTATGGTTCACATTCTCGATGGAAGTACGCCGCATTCGCGACAGGACAGGAAACACTGCGGTGTTGAGAATGACGGGAAAGAACATAAGGGTATCGAGCAACCTATAGGGAACGCCGTACCATCCCACAACAGTCTCGTTTGTCATCGTGCGAAGCATCATTACATCAATTCGGTAGTAGACGAACCCCAGCATAGAGGATAACATATACGGTAAGCCTGTATGCAGGAGTCCTTTCCATCTCGAAGGATCAATGTGTGGTTTGATGTTAACATCGGAACGCAAGAATTTGTAACTCAGGATCAG
>JANNUB010000383.1:0-5984 GCA_031394795.1 Ignavibacteriota bacterium
GACAGAACGCAATATCCCACTCATTGTCCCCACACGAAGAGAATTATGGTTGGGTACGGATAACCGATGATGTTGCGGATTCTCAGTCTGTAGAATAATATGGCTGCCAACCCGATGAACTTCAACATATCCCCAATGCCGGCACAGCGCATCTGCCAAGCGTTTTCCGCTTACATCTCGCGGGAGTTTCATGCCAACACTTCGTCCCGAACTAAATGCAAACGGACGCGGGCTGGAGGATGCCCGTCGAAATAGAATGCTGCTACTGCTTCGCGGACGTTGACGCGCAACTCATCCCAAGTATCGGCTTCAGCGAAAATGCTTTCTCCCAGAGCTTCAGCGACAAATCCTCCGTCGCCTTCCTGTGTTACTTCAAATACCAGTTCTTGCATAGTGGATCCCTTAAGTGCTTGTTGAAGCCCGGACGATCTTCTTTGTGTATATATTGAATGCACAGTAGAGATGCAAGATCTTCAAGTGTCTTGCAAACCTTCTGCTCTTTGACCTCTGTTCTATGCCCTCTGCCCTCCGACCTACACACCCGCGCTGTACGTCACCTGCAACCGTTGTACAGCATTGCTTTCAAGAAACCACTCATACACCGACCCAATTCCATCTTCAAGATTGACCCGATGCCGCCATCCCGCCTGGTGCAGCCTGCTCACATCAAGAAGCTTGCGCGGGGTGCCATCCGGCTTGCTGCTATCGAACACGAGCTTTGCTTCGGGGTATACAGCTTTCCGCACCATGTGTGTAAGATCGCCAATGCTCAGGTCTTCGCCCGTGCCGACATTGATATGCAACGTGCAAAAACTCGCGCTTCGGCGAACCCGTTCCCCCCTACGGGTCATGGACAAATCACCACTTGATCCTTCCCTGCAATCTTTGCATCGTGGAGCTTTCCCATGAGTGCAGGAAGAACTTGTGAACTCGTGAGGTCAAAACCTGTCCTGAGCTTGTCGAAGGACTTGTCCTGAGCTTGTCGAAGGATTATCATTGGGTCAATAACACTTCCTGCTGCAATAAACACATAACGGCCAATGGTAATGCCGCACACGATTGTTGCATTTGCACCAATCGTGCATCCGCGCCGCAGCAGCGTTTTCTCATACAGTGAATGCCGGTTCACCTGCGAGCGCGGGTTGGTCACATTCGTGAGAACACATGAGGGTCCAAGAAACACGTCATCCTCTATGATCGTGCCGATATAAATCGCGACGTTGTTTTGTACCTTCACGTTCCCGAAGGGACATACTGTCGAGCCGATAACAACAGATAGTAGACGTCAGCCTGCCCGCTCGAAGAGTCGAGTCGTTGACCGAAGTGATTTGTACTTAGGCGGGAGATCAGTTTTTCAGAAATCAGATGAAGCAAATTTGATCAGCGGAAAAGACAACATTCTGCGTTCAAGCCACTTGCCTATCTGAGGCAACTGTCAGCGGACGAAGCAAGTAGCTCAAGACATCTGCCTGCATCCTCTCGATTTCCAGACGATACCCGCCTGTGACAGCCTCGAATTCTTCTGGTCGAGCGCTTTGGCGCATTTGGACCAGCCAGCGTTGAAAATGCATTATGCGTTACTGAGTCACTTGAAGTTCATGGTCGTTGGTAATCATATAATAACCTCCACAATTCCACGTTCTGAACCATCTCTCTTAGTCTGCCAGTAGGCAATGAAGTCATCAATCGTCTCTCCTAAGAGCAAGGGCGGTCTCACCCAAAAAATACTCGTGCCATACCGTGCCTGAGCCACTGCATGGTCGAAAAGCCCGCGCGATTCCATGGGACAGGCTTCGAGGCGGAAGGAATCGTCCATAACCAATATCGCATCCACATCATTCGGATCAGTTTTCGCAGTCACATAACTTCCAAAAATAACAAAACGGCGAAGGCGGTCTGTGCGTTTAGCCAAATCGTAAATATGTTTCAGGCGACGTGTGCAATCCTCGCGTTGAGAGCTCCCCGCGCCGAAACGCGTGACCAGTTCATCCAACGATCAGAAGTCAGAGATCAGATGTCAGAAGTCAGGAGTCGGAGGTCGGAACCAAATCGCAAAAAAGCAAATACCAATTCACAAATTCCAGGTGAGTGAAACCCGTTATTGCTCTTTACGTGGCTGCGGGCCGACCCGTCGAGGAGGTCATAGGATTGCAATTATTCATGGCTGATCGGTTCGAGGTGTTCAACGAATGCGTTCAAATCGTTCGTGAGCGACTCAAAGCAAGGTGCGAGGTTCAAAACGAGTCGGACAGGCAGAGATCAAATGTCAGCGATTTGCTGAAACGGGCTCAAGAGCCTACCCTGTCGGCATCAAGGGGGATTTCTTCACCCCGCAAGATGACTACCTTTCCATTGGCCCACACGGCAATCGACTCACCTAATTTTCGATGTCGCTCCAGCGCCTCTGCAACTGCAGCTTTGATTCCTTTGTCGATTTTCATCCCAAGTTCATCTCTCTGCTCGCGTGCCATGCTGCTCACCTCACAATTGTTTGGTACGTTTGTTCATCAAAAACCTGAGTTTGCCTGTCTATTCCCCCACTGACAACCAGAAGAGGAAGGTGTTCGGAGTTGTCGTAGAGATACCAGTTATCGGCCAGCGGGAGAAACAGGTTCACCAGATTTAGCCTTCCCGCCTCATATCTTCGTGTAACAATCTCTTCGGGCACTGAATGTCCGCCACCAGCCACGCGAAGTCTCACTCGTTCCAGAGCGAGCTCCGGGGATCTGAGCCATAAGTAGATCAGCGTTACCGTGTACCCTCTGCTTCTGAGGTCTATTAAGAAGGGTGCAAACGAGCGAGAAGCGAGTGTCGTCTCGAAAGCGAAATCCTTCATTGAGCCACCAAGCTCTTTGATACGCTTCATCATGAGTCTGCCTGCCTCCAGTGAAACGGCAGCAGTATTGAACGCTGACAATCCCGAGGCGATAACATCTGCATTGACGAACTCGTTGACGCGTAGAAACTCAGGCAATAGCCGGCTCGCGCTCGTTGTTTTCCCTGCACCATTCGGTCCACCGATGAGGACTACTTGCGGCATGCAATCAATGTAGAAGGAGGGGAGCCGTTGCAGTAAAACGCCGCCACTGCTCCGCGAACATTGACGCGCAACTCATCCCATGTATCTGCCTCGGCAAAAATACTCTCACCCAGCGCCTCAGCGACAAAGCCGCCATCGCCTTCTTGTGTTACATCAAAAACGAGCTCAAGCATGGATGACTCCTCACTGCTTTGATAGAAACCGGCAACTATGTCTTGGGAACCTCAGAACTCACTGGCCCAAGTCAATCTCGCGAAGTTCTCTTTAGATATGTAGTGAACGTTGCGGCGAGATGCAATAGCTTGTCGCACTTTGCTCAACGATTCGTGTGTGTCAAACCTTGAATTCATCGTACGATTTCGACCCAGTCTTCAAGTGAGCGGGCAAAGATTCCTCTTCAGGCAAGCCCAGGCATCGCACACTGTTGTTTTCCAACGCATATCGCAGACCGCTTTCAGGGCAGATTGCTTGTCCATGCTTGTCGAAGCTCAACTTTAGTCCGTGCCTGCTCATCCACCCAACCTGTTTACCGGGTACGCCCATCATCAATGCATAGTCGCCGACATCCTTTGCCACTACACTTCCTGCCGCAATAAACGCATAACGGCCAATCGTAACGCCGCAAACGATTGTCGCGTTTGCCCCGATCGTACAGCCCCGCCGTAGCAGAGTCTTCTCATACAGCGAATGCCGGTTCACCTGCGAGCGGGGGTTCGTTACGTTCGTCAACACGCACGACGGCCCGAGGAAGACGTCGTCTTCAATTATTGTCCCCGTGTAGATGGACACGTTGTTTTGAACTTTCACATTCGAGCCAATCACCACGTCGTTGGCAACGTTGCAGTTCTGACCGAACACACAGTTCGTCCCGATCTTCGCCCCTTTTTGAATATGGGAGAAGTGCCAGATTTTTGTGCCGTCGCCAATCTCACAGGGCTCGTCAACAAAGGCGGATTCATGTTTGAAGTAGGACATAGGGCAGAGGTCAGATGTCAGAGATCAGAAATCAGAGGTCAGTGGATTGTTTTAGAGAACAGAGGTCAGAAATCAGAAGTCAGAGATCAGATATTGGAAGTCAGAGATCAGATGTCAGAGGGTGAGACTGCGGTGGAAAGAACGACTGAATAAACGCAACCAATTCTCCCGCTTGCCGGCGCAGGGCTTCGTAATCGGAGCCAACAGTTGACAAATCACCACCCGGATAATGCTGTGCCCAAAACTGTTCAGTCAAGCGCTCGCAGAAGTCATTAAACTTCTCAAACCGTCTGTCGAACTTCTTTGCTTCATCATTTAAGAAAGCCAGATCATGAACTCGTTGGAGAACCCAACCTTTGCTGATGAGAAATCCTTTAAGATACCGTTCCAGAGCTTCCTGTAAGAGCTCTGTTACTGCGTATGTCATCCCCGCACCGGCATAGAGCACATCGGCGGAACGCAGACGTTCTTCTGCGAGGAAAAACCAGTGTTGCGGATTATCTTCTTCGGTCTTCACACCAGGTAAACTCCTCGTTCGACGATTTCGTCGTAAAATCCGGCTGAATGCATCAGTCGTCGAGTATGCTCTTCTGGTGATACCACCAAAAGATCAAACGGCAGTGAACCAATGGAACCGCGAAGGGGTCGCCATGCCTTGCGCACAGAGATGGCTTCTTCTAGGGCACTCTGATCGAGTTCCTTGACGATAAGTAAATCAACGTCACTGTGCCTGTCTGGGTTGCCATACGCATAGGAGCCAAAAAGAATCACCTGCTTCGGCGCAAACTGCTCCACCAGCACACGAAGATATGGCAGCAGATGATCGGCAATCCGGTGGACCGGATAACGCGGATCGCGCAAGACATCTTCGCGTATGTATGATATTGTCGCACTTTCCATTATTTCTTATCCTGAAAAAAAGCTGGCACTGTTTCGAGACCATCATTCATCCGGGATGGGTGGGTGTTGCAGATAACCCTACGTAAGATGAGTCTCTTGCTGCAAGTCCTCTTCCGTCGTCCGAAATGTGTCTATGCCGTAGTCGGCAAGGCGCGTAAGGAAACGCTGTACGAGGCACGCCTGCTAAGCGAGCGGCGGCTCCCGACGAGAGACGTCCGAGTTCGTAAAGCTTGGCCGCTGCAAACATGCGGAGTGTCAATTCAGCCTCTTCTTCGGAGACCTTCAATGCGAGTAACACATCGTTGGGAATGTCAAAAACAATTTGGCTCATCGTTTATCTCTCTCCATGCACCTAATAGTAATCATTTCACCCGATAGTTTGCAAGTCGGAGATCAAGGCGCAGAGGGTCAGTCCGAAAGGACTCCTTCGGAGAAGCCCGTGGCTAACCTTCGCATCATTACGCTCCCCTCTCCTCCCAGGTCGTAGATCCCGCCAGAGGCGAGGAGAGGGGCGGGGGTGAGGTCAACTTGGGAAACACCACGTCAACAAAATCGTAGAGTCGTTGACCTGACCCCGACACAGTCTTACAAATGATCGTCCGTGTGGGAAAATAGCATATGCATGTCGACAGTGGCAAGCTCTCTCCAAATCACCGCTGACGAGTCGTCCGAAGGACTCCTTGCGGAGGAGACTCGTCCAACGAACGCGAACGCTTCACCAAGAATGGATGCGCCTCGCCGCTGCACGCTCTCACCGCCTCTGTGCGGATTTTGTATGCGAGTTCAACGGAGGGTCGTGCATCGTTAATCGTGAAGCCGCCGCCAGCCAGCGTTTGCTCGTACACCCGCGTATGCAGATCTGCAAACCCTTCTGTAAACTCGATCTCTTCGCCATCAACCATTATCGAGCGGTACGTCGTTGACTTCCCCGGTTTTGGTTCGAAAGGAAGATCGTCCTTCTCTGTCGAGAGAAACCAAGTTACATCAGCTCTCGCAAGCTCCAAGGAACCCGCCATTCGTGCGGCCTCGCTCAGGTGGACTTCAGTGTTTTGTACTTCTCCGAATAGCC
>JANNUB010000101.1:0-6724 GCA_031394795.1 Ignavibacteriota bacterium
CTCGTGCGCGCAGGTTGGAAAGCGCGTGCACCTCAGCGCCGGCGTTCAAGTTGGTGGAGTGCTCGAGCCTGTTGGCGCGCTTCCTGTAATCATTGAAGACGATGTTTTTGTCGGAGGGCAGTGCGGCATTTACGAGGGGACGGTTGTCAAACGCCGGGTAGTTCTCGCTTCCGGCGTCATCCTCACAGGCTCAACACCGTTGTACGATCTCATCAACAACGTCATTCACCGTCGCACCGGCGACGCTCCTCTTGTCGTGCCCGAAGGTGCAGTGGTCGTACCCGGCAGCAGACAATTGTCTTCACCCTTTGCAAGAGAGCATGGGCTTTCCGCGTACGCGCCGGTGATTATTAAGTATCGCGACAGCAATACCGACGCGGCAACAGTGCTTGAAAATAGCCTAAGACAGGGGAGCGGGTGATGCTTATTGCAAAGGAAGATAGAGAATCATGTTCTCCATTTCGTTCGGCAGAGTGCATTCGGCAATGAGAATCAACTCATCAATTGCCATAGCAATAGGAACCGACCGGTTGATTTCGATTACGCCTGGCATCCGCTTACCTGCTCGCACTCGGTCGTAGGCGTACTTGGAAATCGTGGAGACGTCATGCGTCAAAAGAACCCGGTCTTCGTCGGCAGACAACTGGAGGATGCGCGGGTCGTCCGCACCGGATAGTCCGGCGTCTTGGACGCGGACGATGTTCATTTCCGGTCGTCGGCGGGTGAGTCCACGCAGGATGTCATTATTCAGGTTTTCGTCGGCGAGAAAGCGCAGCATCAGCCATACATGTTCGGTCTACGACCTCGTAGAGGACTTCGACCGCGCAAGCAGCCGGTCGCGAATACCGTGCGGGTCGAAGTGAGACTCGTTCTCCTTGCGAACGGCGAGGGCCTGAGTCGCGCGGGAGCCAAGATACTCGTCAATCTCTTTGCGGCGGCGCAGGTAGTAACTCATCACAGCGTACACATCTGCGAGGTCGAGCGAGGGATACTGTTGAGCAATCTCCTCTGCGGTTGCCCCGTCCGTGAACGCGGCAACCAGTGTGTCGAGTGTTACACGCGTTCCGTCGATGCGAATTACACCATCGGCATCCGTGCGCAGAGGAAGCGGCGAGTCAGTCATCAAGAGAGTCATTGTCGTACCATTCGTTTAGGAATAATAAACGGCAAAAGCAGAAGAGAAGCAATTTCAATTAGAGCCTCTTCAGACTCAAACGCATTTGTTGGACTCATCAGAGATTATCAGAGATTTTTAATTCACTACTTGTCGAGCGGTCCAACTACTTCACGAGTGATAGGACTCGGAGCGCTCGGTAAGAGCCATCACTCTTTGACTTCATAACCTGCGCCAACGAATTAATAGTTATAAATCCTGCTGAAAAATTATTCATGGGGAAAAACGAATTCTTTTTCTTCTCCTATTGACAAAGAGGATTAGTCTGTTATATTGTATGCAAGGAAAATTCAACTCTCGTGGACAGCAACTCACATAGCGTGAATCAGATTTTGATCGACACCCTTCCCGGTGTGTCCCGATCAGTGTTTGCTGTTCTGCCGAATTCCACTACCCTTATTCTCGTTACCCTCGTTATCGTTCTAACGCTAATTATTATTAGCTAATGGACGCCCGAGGCTAACGACGCACACACCAAACTTACAAACTCCAAAAAGTAAACACGGTTAAGCAAAGTTCGCCTCGGGTGGGAGTAACTATTTTTGCCCGAAAGGCCGAGCGATGCAACAACGTGAATGTAGACAACAATGTGATCCTGTTGTAGGATACTCAGGAGAAGATGTCATCCGTTCGGTGGCTCATGAGTAACCATCGCAGCAGAACAATCACCGAAGGGATTCAACGCTCCCCGAACCGAGCCATGCTTCGCGCGGTTGGCTTTGGCGACGACGATTTCGAGA
The DNA here is from genome assembly GCA_031394795.1 of Ignavibacteriota bacterium. GTDB lineage: Bacteria > Bacteroidota > Ignavibacteria > UBA10030 > UBA6906 > CAADGV01. The sequence goes on from JANNUB010000101.1 coordinate 1,915, forward strand.
AGCCCATCATCGGAATCGCAAATGGCTACAGCACAATTACCCCCTGCAACATTGGCTTGAACGACCTGGCGGTCCATGCAGAAAAGGCGTTACGAGCTGTCGGAACGATGCCGCAAGTGTTCGGAACGATCACTGTCAGCGACGGGATTTCCATGGGGACCGAGGGCATGAAATATTCTCTCGTTTCGCGCGAAGTGATTGCTGACTCGATTGAGACTGTCTGCAACGCGCAAGCGATGGACGGCATTCTGGCGATCGGCGGTTGCGACAAGAATATGCCCGGCGCAATGATCGCAATGGCTCGAATGAACATACCTGCAATCTTCGTGTACGGCGGAACAATCAAGCCCGGTCACCTCCATGGACGCGACCTCACCATTGTCAGCGCTTTCGAAGCCGTTGGACAGTTCAGCGCGCGGAAAATTGATGAGGCGGAATTGCTTGCTGTCGAGCGTAATGCATGTCCCGGCGCCGGCGCATGCGGCGGCATGTACACGGCGAACACCATGTCATCGGCGTTTGAGGCGATGGGCATGAGCTTGATGTACTCTTCCACTATGGCGGCGGAAGATGGTGAAAAAATGGAGAGCGCCCGGAAATCTGCGGAAGCGCTCGCTGAGGCAGTGCGCAGGCAGATTCTCCCGCGAGATATTCTGACCCGAAAGGCTTTTGAAAACGCGATTGCCGTCGTCATGGCAATCGGCGGATCGACGAATGCGGTGCTTCATCTGCTAGCCATAGCGCGCGCGGCGCACGTGCCGCTTGTGCTTGAGGATTTCGAAACGCTACGAACGCGCGTGCCGGTCCTTTGCGATCTGAAACCGTCGGGAAGGTTTGTGACCACGGATTTCCATATGGCTGGCGGAGTGCCACAAGTCATGAAGATGCTTCTTGAGCACGGACTGATTCACGGTGACGCGCTCACAATAACGGGAAAGACCATTGAGGAATCTTTGTCGGTAGTTGCGTCGAGACCGAAAGCGGGACAAGGCGTGATTCACCAATGGGAGCAACCACTCTATGAAACCGGACACATCGCTGTGCTCAAGGGTAATCTCGCAAGCGAAGGTGCAGTTGCCAAGATTAGCGGTGTGAAGAATCCAAGAATAACCGGCCCTGCTCGTGTTTTTGAATCTGAAGAGTCATGCCTCGACGCAATTCTCGGTGGAGCAATCAAGCGGGGCGACGTCATCGTCATTCGTTATGAAGGACCGAAAGGCGGACCCGGAATGCGCGAGATGCTTGCACCGACATCGGCGCTGATCGGTGCGGGGCTTGGTGACTCGGTTGGATTGATCACTGACGGACGATTCTCCGGCGGAACATACGGCATGGTCGTGGGGCATGTCTCTCCGGAGGCAGCCGTTGGGGGCGCGATAGCTCTCGTCCGGGAAAACGATACGATAACAATTGACGCTGAATCCCTGTTGCTCAAGCTTCATGTGAGTGACAATGAACTTGAACAACGACGACGAACATGGCAGCCGCCGGCACCCCGCTACAAATCGGGCGTGCTTGCGAAGTACGCCGCGCTGGTGTCGAGCAGCAGTCTTGGCGCGGTGACAGATCTGAATCTTTTCCATTCTGAGCGAAGCGAAGAATCTGATCGTCTCGGTGCGAGGACAGATCTTAATCTGGACAGCTCAATCGTCAATTAACAAACTAACTCATGGAGAGAAAGCTATGTCGGTAGAACATGTACAAGCTGGGGAAAAAGTCCACGAAGTGAGCGTGCATCCGAAGACGATGACCGGATCGGAGATTTTCGTGCGAAGCCTCATTGCTGAAGGAGTCGAGATTGTGTTTGGATATCCCGGCGGCGCGACGATCGGAGTGTACGATGCGCTGCATGATATCTCCGATATCAAACATGTGTTGACGCGACACGAACAGGGAGCAACGCACGCCGCGGAAGGTTATGCAAAGGCAACGGGCAAGCCCGGCGTTGTGCTTGTCACTTCCGGACCCGGCGCGACGAACACAGTCACAGGTATAGCCGATGCGTACATGGACTCGATTCCCATCGTCGTTTTTACCGGGCAGGTTCCACTGAAGCTGATCGGAAACGATGCATTTCAGGAAGCAGACATCGTCGGCATAACGCGTCCCATCACCAAGCACAGCTATCTTGTGCGCGATGTTCGCGAATTGGCAAAGACAATTAAGGAAGCATTCTACATTGCGACAACCGGCAGACCCGGTCCCGTGCTCGTTGATCTTCCCAAGGATGTGATGGCGCAGAAGACGGTGTTCCACTATCCCGAAAAAGTTCATCTCCGAAGCTACAGCCCGGTCGTTGATGGACATACGAAGCAGATGAAGAAGGCGGCAGAGTTGATCAATCGCGCAAAGCGACCGGTGCTGTATGTCGGAGGAGGCGTCATTCAAGGAAATGCCGCCTCGGAACTGAGAGCGTTCGCCGAGAAGTTGCAGTGCCCCGTCACGACGACACTGCAAGGGCTGGGGGCGTTTCCGGAAAACAATCCCCTCTCCATGGGAATGCTTGGCATGCACGGCACGTGGTACTCCAACATGGCAGTACACTATTGCGATCTGCTCATCGCAGTCGGCGCTCGCTTCGATGATCGCGTAACAGGAAAAGTGGAGGCATTCGCCGCGGAAGCAAAGAAGATTCACATCGATATCGATCCGTCCGCCATTAGTAAGAATGTTCAAGTTGATGTTCCGATTGTCGGCGACACGCAGAATGTGCTGAGAGAACTTCTTCAATATGTTGAGCCGCTTGACACAAAGGACTGGCTGCAAACCATCGCCCAGTGGAAGATGGAACACCCGCTGCGGTACAAATCCGGCGAGGCAATTCGAGCGCAATACGTGATTCAGAAACTCGGCGAAATCACGAAAGGCAATGCCATTGTGGTGACGGATGTTGGACAGCACCAGATGTGGACTGCGCAATTCTTCTACTGGATTCATCCGCGCACACACATTACTTCAGGCGGTTTGGGAACGATGGGGTTCTCACTCCCCGCGGCAATGGGTGCGGCGATGGGGCGGCAGGATTTGCCTGTGATTTCTATTAGCGGCGACGGCGGTTTTCAGATGAACTCGCAGGAAATGGCAACGATTGTTGAGCAGCGATTGCCGATAAAAATTTTCGTCATGAACAACGGCTTTCTCGGCATGGTGCGTCAGTGGCAAGAGTTATTCTGGCGGCGACGCTACTCGCATGTGGAGTTGTTCAATCCGGATTTTGTCAAGCTTGCGGAAGCGTACGGCGCCCGGGGACTCAGGGCGACAAAATCGTCCGAAGTCGAGAGCGCGATCCATGAAGCGCTTGCATACAACGAAGGTCCGGTGCTCGTCGAGTTCAAACTCGAAAAGGAAGACAATGTGTACCCGATGATTCCAACGGGCCAGACGGTGCATGAGATGATTGATACTCCGGAGCCAGCCACCGTTGCCGAAGGCGCGAACGGTGCATGGACCGATGACGTCACAATGATCCTTCGTAAAGGATGATTGGTTCCTACGCAAAGATACAGAACGAAAAGGATGAATAATGTCGCAAGTACAACTTTCCCACAGCGCAAGCGCGAGTGAAGACGGATTGGAACATGTGCAGAAACATACTATCTCAATTCTCGTCGAGAATAAATTCGGCGCGTTCGTCCGCATCGCCGGACTGTTTGCAGCAAAGGGTTACAACATCGACAGCATCACGGTTGGTCCGACGGAGGAGCCGGATGTTTCCCGCATGACGATCGTGACGCGCGGCGACGACCAGATCATCGAACAGATCACGAAACAGCTCAACAAACTCATCGACACGATCAAAGTTGTCGACTTGACGTTCGAAAGTTTCGTCGAGCGCGATTTGGTTCTGCTTAAAGTGCAGACAACACCTGAGACTCGTTCCGAGATCATGCAGATTGGAGATATCTTCCGCGCAAAGGTCATAGACATCAGTCCGAAAACGCTGACGCTCGAATCAACTGGGAGCGAGCTTAAGGTGAATGCCATCATCAAGATGCTGAAGCCTTTCGGGATAAAGGAGCTTGCGCGAACAGGACGTGTTGCGTTAAAGCGTGAGTTCCAGGGAGAAGTGTAGATGAACAGCACTCATGCACAATTATTGACTCAAGAAAAGAAAGAATGAACCCGCAAGCATCAAAAGATTTTCCGCTTTACGATCCCCGCACCGAGCATGATGCGTGCGGTATCGGATTCGTTGTGAAGGTCAACGGCGAGAAGTCGCACGATGTGGTCACGAAGGGCATCGAAGTGCTCGTGAACCTCACGCATCGCGGGGCATGCGGTTGCGACGCTGAAACGGGCGACGGGGCCGGCGTCACGATCCAAGTACCCCACCGATTCTTCGCTCGCGAATGCGCTCAGATAGGTTTTGCACTTCCCCCCGAGGGAGAATACGGGGTCGGCATGATCTTCTTGCCGGTTGAGCCACAGCCGCGGTTCCAATGCGAGGGCATTCTTGATCGCATTGTGCAGGAAGAGGGCTTGAGCGTTCTTGGGTGGCGCGACACGCCCGTCGACGCCGATGCCATCGGACGAACGGCACGCGCCTCGCAGCCGTACATCGAACAACTCTTCGTCCGTTCCGCGCCCGACATGACGCGCGACGAGCTTGATCGCAAACTCTACATCATCCGCAAGCGCGCCGAGGCAGAGATTTCCGCTGCCGACATCCACGAAAAGCAATTCTTCTACGTTGCCTCGATGTCTTCGTGGACAATCGTCTACAAAGGATTACTGCTCGCTCCGCAGATCACTCGGTTCTATACCGACTTGTCGGATCCCGAAGCTGTGAGCGCATTCTGCCTTGTGCATC
>JANNUB010000104.1:0-3592 GCA_031394795.1 Ignavibacteriota bacterium
CCACATCGCCGATGGCTTCATATTTTTCCTGAGAGCGTTGCCAGCGCAACTCGCCGCTCGCCGCCTGATCCGGAACTGTATGCAGGAATGGCGCAGAGACCAAAATATATTCGTGGGAGGCAATGTGGTTCTTCAGTAAGCGATGGGCAATGATCATGTCAATGCCGGTGGCTTTCGTAAATTGCGCGACCCTGATCTCCTTCACCTCGCCGAAATGGGTGATGAACTTGAGCGTCAGGTTCGTCGCAGACTGGCAGGCGCCGCACTGGCATACGGTGTCGCGCTCGATAATTTTCAGTTGGGTGTGGAAATTTTTGAACATGGTCAGGCATTGCTCGACCAGATTCTTTTTGGGCGGCGGCTCGCCCTTGCGGTAAAACAGAACCGCATCCCCTTCGATTTCGGAGAGAGTAAATCCCAAGTCGTTCGATCGGACGATCAGATCCAGCAACTCGTTGACGATATGAGAGCTGTGATCAAGCTCGGTTGTTCCGGTGAAATCCGTGAAGCCGCTGATATCCGGAATGAGGATGGTCGCTTTTTCTGCCATGGCGTTTTCATTTTATATAGAAGATATGCATGAGACTTGCAAGGCAGGGATGTTTCAAGAAGTGCTCAACTTTGTGGCATTGCGAGCGCAGCGAAGCAATCTCCCAATGGGAAATCGAGACTGCTTCGGCGGAAAGCGCCTCGCAGTGACAAAGAACCCGTTCGTTGCCTCCGCCATTCGTTTCTCCGCATCCGTCAGCCGACGGGTTTCATGCTTCAGTGCCGAAGCGGCGCCATCTCTGAGGCAGAGCAGGCAGAGAGTTATGGAAAGAATAATTGCTAGGGATGATTTCAAAGCGGAGACTTTATCTTATTTTCTTTCAGGCGTTAGTTGCAAGATCAGGAAAGCGGACCTGCTCACGGCTTAGTTTCTTCGTCGACGTGACACTGTGGTTGCGTGTAGCACCAGGAATGAACCTATCCGGAACAATGAATTTTCTTTTTTTGTGTAATGTACGTTTACCTTTCAGACCGTCGCGGGTGAACTCCGCCGCCAAGCCAGTCTCCTGTGGCAAGCCATGCTTCGTAATAGAACAGCCAAAGTACTGTCCAGGGAATAATCGTTTGAGTTAACAGGAGACCGCCGTGCCACTCGCGACTTCTTGGTAGGAAAAGACATAGACGCTCGTCAGAATATGTATGAGGTATCTCATGTTGATCCTTACGCCGCGTTAACTGAGGTTCGATGATAAACACTTCAGGAGATTCGTGTAGATGGTATTTGATCTCGACTAAGTAACTACGGTTAGCAGGTGTTGGTTGTATACGTCCGCGCCATATTCCGGTGTTCCTATCGATGGAACAGGAGAACTCCTTAAAATTCTTTGAAATATGTTCCATCTGAATTGCCAATGGAATCGGCTTCTGTCGAACGGGTTGGCGCAGGCTCATCTCCCAAAAAATGTATTGCGACGGATTGGAGTGCCAGCATTTTCCCCTCCTCTGGGAATGGCCAGGCTCGCACTGGGCCCGATTGTTTTCAATAAATCCGATTCACGCGCTTTGCTTATTATTTCAGTCTGTTCTCTTATTGCCTGGTGAGTAATGTCCTCTCCGAAGAGTTGACCTAGTAGGTCACTTATTTCTGGCATTGATTTTTTGATACTTAATGATGTCCAGTGGTCGCTCAGGTCCCTAATCCAATCTACGAACATCCGATGTGCTTCTGGGTCTGAAGCCCAAGCTTCGCTCAAATCCTCACACTGCAATACAGGATTCAATACAACCAACCTACGATTACCTGACGAAAGGATAGAATCTATGATTGAAGATAATACAAGCTGAAAGGTCATGCCAGTACTCTGATTGCCATCATAGTTGTCACCGGCAAGAGTAGTCAATATAATGCTCTTCGGTATTTTCTTTTGCCTTGCCGAATCGAAACATAAGTCCCGGTTCCTTTTCATCAATTGTACTGCCTTCTTCAGAGGAGATTTTTCATCGCCGTTCTGTTGTACTGGGAGAGGTTCTACTCTCACCGCTTTCTCAAGGATCAATCGCTTCGCCGCCTGCTTTTCAAACCAAGAGGCATAGCCCTTGGGATTTGTTGGAATCCATGAATTAGCCTCTCTGTCAGGTATCAGGATAGACGTCATGTCTCCGTTTTGAGCAGGTACCGCAGGAACAATATCCAGATGAAACTCATCAGCATACTTCAGTCGGATACATCTGTTGGTTCCCGGAACCAACAATCCCTTGTACGTGTCATGTGCTGTCAAGCGTTCAAGAACCAGTTTTAGTATGGTTGAGGGAGTGTAGCGTCTTGCATCAAGTTGGAGTTCACAAATGAGGTCGATGTCAAATTCGTTGAAGGTTAATGGCTTGACGGTTGTTCCGATTTTAGCAGAACCTTGCGGGTAAATGAGGGGTTGAGCTGGACCTAAGATGGCTTTCTCATCTGAGAGCCACTTTCCCAAGCCTTCGTATCTTTGTTCTGCTTTATGGAACTGGCTTGGAGTAAGTTCTAGTTTTTCACAGATACGGTACAAAAGATCATCAATTTGGTTTGATAGCGAATCAAAGATCTTTGTCATTTCTTCCTCCTGCGTGTTGTGTTGCGAAAACGGCATACATGCTCCAATAACGTACACATTTTTTTCTTGTGCCGCAAGTGGAAAGTCCATACCTTTCTTGCAACACTTAAGGAGATTCCATTAGCTATGTCTTCTCAGATAGACATTGAAAAACTCTCTACTTTTCTAAAGTCGAAACGAGGAAACCGTGGACTAAGAACTGTAGCAGAAGAAATAGGGGACATGACCGCCTCAACATTGCTTCGTATCGAGCAGGGACAGGTGCCGAATCTAGAAGCATTCATGAGTATCTGTGATTGGCTCGGGGTTCAACCACAACAATTCATCAATTCGGCCAAACATACAAATGACAACACGCCTGATATAGTAGCGGCCCATTTGCGGGCTGACAAGACCCTTGCACCGGAAACTGCAGACGCTTTAGTGAAGATGATCCATCTAGCCTACGTAGCGGCCAGGGGTGGCGACTTGGGGAAAGGCAAAACCAAGCAAAGGGGGTAAGCGTGGTGCGTGGCTTCAAATCTTGGGCGGAAGCAGAATCGCTTCGTATGAGGGCAGAACTTCGTCTTCACCCTCTCTCCCCGCTTTCAGCCAAAGCGCTCGCGGGACACCTTGGAATTTACCTGATAGAGCCAACTCAAGTTCCTGGCATGACAGAGGAGATTCTGAGACCGCTTCACAAGAGTGAATCGGGATGGTCAGCCTTAACTATACAGCCGGATGGCTCGACAATCATTATCACTAATCCTGCCCATTCTCCGAAGCGACACGAGAGTGACGTCATGCATGAAATAGCACATATTCTCTGCAAGCATGAACCAAGTTACTTACTTCATTCGAAGCGTTCGTATGGTCCTCAAGAGGAGGAAGCTCAATGGCTCGGCGCTTGTCTCCAACTTCCTAGAGATCCGGTTGAAAAGTGAATTTGTTTTTGGTGCGCGCGCGTTTGTGTAGTATATTTAGAGTAGCACGTCGCGCATTATTCACAACAGCATCTCTCTCATATGTTA
>JANNUB010000407.1:0-13584 GCA_031394795.1 Ignavibacteriota bacterium
GAAACAATCCTCAAGAAGAAGAACCTTGAGACGTTATGGAAAGAAACGGCAACATACTGGAATGCTCGCAGCACATTTGAGACTGGTAATTCTCTGCTCGATTCGCTCTTCAACGTTTCGCGAACGGGACTCAAGTCCGCAATCGCGCGCAGCGGTCGAAACGATGCCGGCATCTGGCAATACAATATGGAGTGGCTCAGCGAACAGGTGTTCGCGATGGAAGCATTGCTGCGGTCCGGAATGGTCAACCAGGCAAAAGTGATGCTTGAAAAAAATCTGAAGCACAACATCGGCTTCGATGGCCGGACAATCGAATCGAGCAGGTGGTTTGGATTTGAGTATACGGAACTTGTACAGAACGGCATCCTTCTCTATGAAGTGTGGGCGTATCTGAGCTGGACTGGAGACTATGACCTTATTAAGAAGTATTGGAACAAGATTCGTCTTTGTGGTGATTTCCCGTTGATGGAAATCTTTCTTGATCCGCGGACGAAGATGGTGAAGAACAAACGCGAGTTTTGGGAGAGAAGCGATACCTACGGCGTCGAGAATGGATACGAACTGGCGTATCAGTTTTGGGTTGCATTTGGATTGGAAAAGGGAGCAGTCGTGGCCGCGAAGCTCGGTGACAAAGCAACGGCACAACGCTGGTCGAAAGCTGCCGCCGAGCTGAAGCAGACGATGTTCAACGATCCTGCGTACAAACTCGTGGAAGATGGTCATCTCATTAAGCGCCGTACTGTGGATGGACGCTGGCAAAAGAACTTCTTTCCTCCCGACCGAAACAGGCTTCCTCCTGGTTCACCCATAGCAGTTGAAGAAAATCCTTCGTGCGAGCCGGATACCGTCGAGGTGTTTCCGATTATTTTCGAAATGGTTGACCCTCGCAGCGAATTGGCAGTCAAGACGCTCGAATGGGTAGAACAGCTTTGGAATCAGCGATGGGAGAGTGGCGGCTATCCGAGATACAACGTGACAAGCGAGGACAATCCTCCGGCGCCGTGGCCCATTCCTTCTGTTCTTGTCGCGCGAGCGTATGCTGCTACAGGAAACGACGAGAAAGTCTGGCGCGTGTTGGAATGGTTGTACAATATCGCCGGAGGAAAGTCCGGCTCCATGTTTGAGCGGCTTGGACAAAGCATTACGCCACCAATGCCGCCGGTGGGCGTAAACGGATGGATATGGTACGAGCTGATAGCGCTCTGCATTCATCACCTGCTCGGTTTCCGACCTGAGCTTGACCATCTTCTGGTTCGACCGTACTTGCTCAAGGGGATCGATGAACTCAAATCGCATCAAACTCTGCGAGGCTCGGTTATTGATTTGAAGATTCGAAGATCCACTGGCGAAAGCTTTGCTCTTGTTAATGGAAAGAAGATGGAACTTTCTCAAGGAGCAGTGACACTCCCGTTTCCTCTTCAAAGAACCCTTTCAATAGAAATGAACTTGGCGTGATACCCAAATGAACTTCTTTCACAAAAATGATCTCAGCGCAAATGAAACCGCTATCAGAAGAGCAGATCCAAGAATATCGCAACGAGGGATACCTTGTCGTTCCCGATTTGCTTCGTGTACAGGAAATCGAAGAGTTTGTCGCGTATGAGGCGACACAAGATCAGGAATGGCGAAACCATCTCGACAATCATAAGAGGGATGAGCATTGGGCAAGTGTCGCGAAACATCCTCACATCGTTGGCATCATACAACAGATCCTCAACGCCAAGAAGCCGATGATTGTGCAGACAATGTATTTGGAGAAACGTCCGGCAGAGGCGGGAAAAGGAACTGCATTGCATCAAGACAGTCATTACCTGCCGAATGAGCCGAACACGCTCATGGCCTGCTGGCTGGCAATGAGTAATACCGATGGCGAAAACGGCGGGTTGTGTGTGGTCCCCGGATCGCATACCGTCGGATTGTATTCCACGCACAAAGCCACAAACCTGAAAGACCACCAGGTGTGGGAAACCGAACATTTGATGCGTGATCAGAACGGGAAAGAGTGGAAGGAGAAATTCTATTCATTCGAGATTGATAACCTCGACACTTCACGCGTTCTGAATTTGAAAGTAGCGAAAGGGAGCGGTGTGTTTTTCAGCAGCCACACGATTCACGGCTCGTATGGCAACAGATCGGCGGGCAGAGTCCGGCGAGCATTTGCCACACACTTTGTCGACGAGTCCACGTGGGTATTCCGTGCTGATGTGCAGAATGTCGTCCCCGCTATCTAACGAACGATGCCAAAGAAGAATCAAATAAAAGAAACCTATATCCGTACCGGCAATCCGCAGATTGACGCGCTCGTTCCGCGCATTCAGAATTTCCTACAACATGATGTTTCCGAGTACAACATGATGGGAACGAACGTGCGCGGGTTCCGCTCACCGGATGCCCCGAGTATATGGCTTCGCGACCATTCCGATATGATGCGCGGAGCGAAATACTGGGAACAGGATCTGAAAAGTGTGGTCGAGCATTTTGCCGAAACGCAGACCGCACGCGGCTGGCTGTTTGACTATTTCACGATGACACCGGAGAAAGTGCCGTGCGAAAAAGAAAACTGGGCGAAGTATGTGCGCGTTCCTGTTGAAGCGGATGTCGAATATCGGTTCGTCAAGGCAGCGTACATTGCATGGCAAGCCACAGGGGACGACGCATGGTTGAAGCGCATGCTGCCGCCTCTTGAGAAAGGTCTTGCCTACATTCTCTCCGATTCGTGGCGTTGGGACAAGAAACACAAATTGGTGAAGCGTGCTTACACTATTGACACGTGGGATTTTGATTACACGGCGGGCAGGCATCCGCGGCTGAACTTCCAGATTACGGACAACACCTTCTGGGGGATTATGCACGGCGACAACTCCGGCTATTACGAAGCGTTCGTGCAGATGAGCAAGTTTTACGCGCATTTGAAGAATCGGAAGCGCGCTGCCTATTGGCAGAAGTTTGCCGAGGCTTTCCGGAGACGCGCCAACAAGGTCTGTTACAACGGACGATTCTACACGCATCACGTGCCGCTCGTTCCGGTGACGATCAACGGGGTGGACACTGCCGAACAGCTCAGCCTAAGCAATGCGATGGACATCAACCGGGGTTTGGCGACACACGAGATGGCAGTGTGCATTTTGCGCGAGTATCAGAAGCGTGAAGAAGCGACAAAAGCTTTTGCACCGTGGTTCAGCATTGACCCTTCGTTTCCCGCCGGGATGTTCGGCGATGAAAAACTCGTCCAGGGCATGTATTGCAATGGAGGCATCATGCCACTCGTGGGTGGCGAGATTGCGCGCGCTGCGTTCGAGCATGGCATGGAAGAGTACGGCGTCGAGCAACTGCTCAAGTACGAGGCGCTGACCGCCAACAATGAATCGTACCTCTGGTACTTCCCCAACGGACAGCATGCAACCGTTGAGACGAGTACAAGTCCCGATGCATCGCCAACGGATGGATGGGGATCATCTGCAATGCTGTATGCATTGATTGAAGGACTTGCCGGTATTGTGGATGAACATAAACTCTTTCAGCGCGTGCGGCTTTCTCCCCGTTGGGTTGCAGCGGGCTGCAACGAAGTAGTAGCACGGAGTTCCTACGCTGCATCGGGAGCGATGTTCGAGTACGAATTTCTTCATCGTCCCGAACAACAAGAGATCGAGCTTCGGATAAAGGGAAATGCGGATGTAGCTCTTCATCTCCTTTTGCCGAATTCGTCGAGTGCCAAAGCTGTTAAGGTCAATAATAAAACGGCGAAATTCAGGGTGAGCAAAGTTGAGAACAGTCCTTACGTCGACGTGATTTGTGCCGTCAAGAAAAAAACAAACGTTCAAGTTCAATATTCATGATAACTTGATAATCCAATACTTATGAAAAGAAGAGATTTCCTTAAAACTCCCGGACTCAGCATTCTTGTTCCGACTCTCGGAATACAAATGCTGCCGGGATACACGGCTGTAGCCACACCGGAAGGTCAGGTGGCAGCAGACAATTCAAAATTCCCGCAGAATCTTCACCCGGATTTTGTCACCTACCAACCCGGCATTGAATACTTTCTGCTCGGTAACGGCGACATCCAAGCAGTCGTCCAATACTCCCCCCGGCAGGATGTTGAGAAGCCTCAGTCATTTCTCGGACTCACGCTAATGAGCTCCGAACATTTTTCCCGGAAGTGGAGCACATTCCTTTTTCATCCTGAAGCAGGTTTGGGCCGGACGATGGTCAGTATCGTTCTTGATGGGAAGCAGTTTGGTCCCAATCCGGAATCATTCCGTTCAATTGATTGGAAATACATCGACAACGTCCCGGTAGTATCGCTTCGCTGGAATGCCGGTGTCGTTGATGTTGAAGAAGAATTCTCTGTGCCGGCAGAAGGGGGGATTCTCTTTCGGCGCGTGATTACGACGAACAACGGATCTGTTGCAGTTCCCTTGAAAGTCAATATCATGCTCGTTCCGAATTTCATCTTGTTTGATGATATCTTCACCGAAGAGCGGACCGTCAATGGCAACGGCTTTTTCCGCGTCCGATTGCTTTCGGACGAGAAGAACATAACAACGTCATTCCGATACGTCATGTCTATCGACAAAGGGACGCTGCCAGCGGGGCAATTGCTTCAAACCCAATTCACGTATGCCATTGGTGGTGACGAAGAGAAGTTGCCGAAGTCGATGACTCCTGTTCACAAAAAAGCCGCGGAATATTGGAGTAAGAAAACTCAGATCGAGACTGGCAATGCGAAGCTTGACCATTTGTTCAGGACTGCAAAATCGGGACTGAAAGCAAATGTTGCACGCAGCGGCAAACGGGACTCCGGCATCTGGATGTACAACATGGAATGGGTTCGCGATGATTCCATGTTTGTTCTCGGACTCGTTCAGACCGGGTTCATTGATGAGGCGAAGACTATTTTGACCAAAATGCTTGAGCGCTCTGTCGGGCCAGACGGAAGGACAATCGAATCCAGTAGATGGTTTGGTCACGACTACACTGAGCTTGATCAGAATGGACAGCTCGTGTTCGCAACGTGGTCATATCTCTGTTGGACAGGTGATGAGAAGTTCGTGAGAAAATATTGGAAGAAACTCAAACTCGTTGCTGATTTTCCACTGCAAGATGTTTTCTGGAACAAGACGGCGCAGATGCTTAGGAACAAACGCGAGTATTGGGAGCGGAATGATTCGTTCGGGTTCAAAGACGGCTTCGAATTAGTATATCAATTCTGGGTTGTTCTCGGACTTGAAAAGGCTGTATCAATGGCTGAAAAGTTTGGAGACAAGGAACCTGTTCAGCGATGGCGTGATGCAATCAAGCAAATCAAATCCGCGATGCTTGAAGATCCGAAGTTCAAACTGATTGAAGACGGACATTTGATCAAGCGGAGAACACTTGATGGAGAATGGCTTCGCTACGCGATACCAACCAACAGAAAGAGCATGCCTCCCGGCTCACCGATAGCAACAGAGGAAAAACCATCATGCGATCCGGACACGTGTGAGGTGCAACCCATCATCTATGGCATGATTGATCCCACCAGCGCTCTTGCACACAAAACATTGGAGTGGGTCGACTCGTTGTGGAATCAGCGTTGGACATCCGGTGGGTACCCTCGCTACGACGTTTCGAGCGAACCGGATCCACCCGGGGCATGGCCTGTCGCCTCGCTGTTTCTGGCACGGGCATACGCAGAGACCCGCAACGCCGAGAAGGTGTGGCGCGTCATCGACTGGTTGAATTCGATCCACGGAGGAAAATCCGGCGGCTACTTCGAACGCTACGGTCCTAGCATTACACCTCCTGCTCCGCCCGTCGGGATTGTTGGATGGGCTTGGGCGGAGATGGCAATGTTGCTCTGCGAGAACATTGCTGGCGTGCGTCCAGAACTCGATGCTCTTGTTCTCCGACCGAATCTGATTGATGGACTCGATGAGATCAAGGGAAGTTTTGACATACGCGGTATCAAGACACATCTGATCTTGAAACGGACAAGTGAGCAGCCGTACGCGATTGTCAACGGCAAGAGAGTCGCAATGCAAAACGGCACGCTCACGATGAAGTATCCATCCGGCGGCTCGCTCAAAATCGAAATGAATGTGTGAGTTTCAAGAATCACAATCTGATCATGCAGGCTACTATGATGAAGCGAAAACAGTTCATAAAATCACTTTCCGGCCTTGTTGCTGGTGCGGCGTTCTTGCCCAACTTGACTCACGCAAGTGCGAATGAGTTGCAGGGCAAAACGAATCCGACGGCGTGGCCTCCAGTAGATCCGACCGACGAACATTTTTGGCAATTCGTGCGTCAACAATTTCCCTTGATGCCGGAGAAGCATTACATGAATACCGGCGGACTTGGTGCTTCTCCCTATATGGTGATCGATGCAGTGAAAGGAAAGATGGATGAACTGGAGAAGATTTCAGAAACGGGACACAGCGAAGAATTGTGGAAAGCGATTAAAGCAAACATTGGCAAATTGCTCGGCTGCGATGCGGACGAAATTGCACTCACGCGTAACACCACCGAAGGAATCAATATCATAGCAAACGGCCTACCACTGAAGAGTGGCGACGAGATGATCACTTCAACGCAGGAGCATGTTGCCAACCAGGTAACGTGGCTTGCACTGCAGCGCCGGAAGGGAATCGTTATTAAGACGTTCATTCCTTCGTCAGAATCGAATCAGGAAAATATTGACAAGATTGAGAAGTTGATTACGAAGAAGACACGCCTGATCAGCATCCCGCACAGCGTGACGACGACCGGGCTTGTCATGCCCATCAAGGAGCTTTCCAGAATTGTCAGGGCGAAAAACATATGGTTTTTCGTGGATGGAGCGCAGACGCTTGGTATGTTCCCGTTCAACTTGCACGATCTGGGATGCGACGCGTGGGCGGCAAGCGGGCACAAATGGCTTATGGGACCGAAGGAAACCGGTGTATTGTACGTTCGCAAGGAAATGCTGGACACAATCCAAGCGACAAACATTGGCGCTTACTCGGACGAGACGTATGATTTTGAAGCGGGAACGTTCAAGTTTGTACCTTCCGCGCAGCGGTATGAATACGGCACAGTGAGCATCCCGTTGAGGGTTGGGTTGAATGCTGCGTTCGAATTCGTTGAGAGGATTGGGATCGAAAATATGTGGAAGAGGGATCAAGCGCTTTCCACACGGTTGTTCAATGGATTGCGTGAGATCCCGAACGTGAAGGTTCTTTCGCCCGCCGATTCTTCTCTGCGCGGTGCGATGATCACGTTTACGCATAATCAGATTCCACATCTGGAGATTCAAACCCATCTCAACAAGTTCAACCTGCGCACGCGATCCGTAACGGAAGGCGGGCTTGCAGCTCTCCGAATTTCGACGCACATCTACAACAATTTTGAAGAAGTGGAAATGATAATCGAAGGCGTGAAAACAGCGAAGAAGAGTTGACCATGATCCATCCAGACGAGGTCAGATGAAATCTGTCAACATCTTCGATATCACAGTTATATTCGCATACTTCCTGGTGATGTTGGCTATCGGCGTTTACTTCGTGCGGATTAACAAAGGAGGGAAAGACTACTTTACCGGAGGGGGCATGGTCCCATGGTGGATGTCCGGTATCTCCTTGTACATGGGGAATTTCAGCGCGTGGATCTTCACGGGCGCGGCGGGCTTTGCCTATGCTACCGGCTTGTTCACCTTGCCTTACTTTTGCCTGGGCATCATCGCGTACATCGTGGGAACAAAAATCAATGCTGTCCGTTGGCGGCGGACTCGATCGATCTCACCTCTCGAATATACCCACACACGCTTTAACGTCCCGACTCAACAATTTTTGAGCTGGGTGGTCGCGACGAACTTTACACTTGCAGCCGGCGTTCAACTTGCATCAACGTGCAAGCTTCTGGCACCTGTTATCGGATTCGATATTTCATTCTCTGTCCTTCTCATCGGTACGGTCATCCTTATCTATACGTTCCTCGGCGGCATGTGGGCGGATT
The DNA here is from genome assembly GCA_031394795.1 of Ignavibacteriota bacterium. Lineage (GTDB taxonomy): Bacteria > Bacteroidota > Ignavibacteria > UBA10030 > UBA6906 > CAADGV01. Next base: position 7,975 of record JANNUB010000407.1, read on the forward strand.
CGGTCATGGATGTCGTCCAATGGTCTATTCTCCTGAGCATAACATTTCTCATTATGCCACTCAGCCTTGGATTGATCGGTGGCGTGGATGGATTGTTTGAAAAATTACCACCTATTACATTTGACCACACATATAACGGCGTACGTTACACCGAGCATTGGCTCCTCGGCATCCTCATTATTTCCATCACAGGATTTGCGTCCGGGGGAAGACAATTCTATTCGGTGAAAGATGAGAAGAGCGCACGGCGTGTCGGGTACTTTGCCGCGCTCCTGGCGTTATCGGTTCCACTGTTATTCGGAATTCCCCCGCTTGTTGCAAAAGTGTATTGGCCCGATCTGGCACAAGTGGATTTCTTCCGTCCATTCCTCGATAAGAACCCGCAAGATCTTGTCTTCATCGGGCTGGTGATGAAACTACTGCCGCATGGACTTATCGGGCTATTCATTGCAGCGATGCTTGGCGCGACCATGACCACGCTCAGCTCGGTATTCAATTTCGTCTCGTCGATCTACACCCGCGACATCTACCGTGGATTGTTCCGCGCAGAACTCTCCGATGAGAGGATGTTGAAAGTGGGTAGGATGGCGTCGCTGGTTATTGGCTTGATCGTGATTGGTCTTGCCACGTTCTTCGTGAACAGTAAGTTCGGTATCTTCAATCTTATGCAGGCCTTCTTCACACTGCTCAATATTCCTGTGACCGTTCCATTGGCATTCGGGTTGGTTAACCGCCGCGTTCCTCGGTGGTCGGCAATCGGCGCAATTACGTGGGGGTTGATTGTCGGTGCGACGACCCGCTATGTGCTTGGATGGGATATCGGTCCGCAGGTGTATCTCGCGTTTACGATGACGCTCGGCATCTTTACGACAGCGCATTACACGGCACGTATGTACAAGGATAATAAGTCCCTGCTGACACTGACATGCGCGTTGGTCACGGTGAGCACGAGTGTGCTATTCTTGAATACCGTCAACGTCGAATACGAAACCTGGCGTGCAGCTCTTTCCGTTGCCTCATCAATCGCACTTGGTGGATCGCTGTTTGCATTCGCGCGCTTGTTCGCCCAACAATCAGAGGAAGATACTCGAGTGGTCGCAGAATTCTTCCGACGAGTTGACACGCCAATTAACGTCGCCCGCGAAGTGTACGGTGGCGGAAAGCGTCAGGTGTCAACCATGCCCTTGGTGGGAAAGGCGGTCATCGTCATGGGCGCGCTTGTGAGTCTTGTAACCCTCACCGGTTTGGGACCAGGGGAGGTTCAACTCGTGGCAATCCTCTCCGGCTCCTTGATTCTCTTCGGTGCCGGTATGTGGTTCCTTGGAAAACGCGCCGAGGCAAAGTTTGAAGAAGAGCGAGCTGCATTTACGGCGGGGACGACAGATACACAAACGAAAATCTAGACAAGTTCTGACGTACACCAAAAAAAAATATTCAAAAGGAGTTGTATGAAATCGGTCAACATCTACGACTATGCCGTTATTGCCGCCTACTTTGTGTTCATGCTTGCGATAGGCTTGTACTTCATGAAGGTCAACAAGGGTGGGAAGGAGTACTTTGCCGGTGGGAGTATGATTCCGTGGTGGGTGTCGGGGATGACGCTGTACATGGCGAACTTTAGTGCGTGGACGTTTACAGGCGCTGCAGGCTTTGCATACACAACGGGTTGGTTCGCCATTCTGTACTTCTGCACGTGGTCTGTGTCGTATTTTGTCGGATCGCAACTCACCGCAGCAAAGTGGCGTCGAACGCGCTCCATCTCACCAGTGGAGTACACATACACCCGGTTCAACTTTACAACGCAGCAGTTCCTGAGCCTTGTCATCTCCCTCAACTTTACGCTTTCGGCTGGCGTTCAACTCGCTGCTACGACCAAGTTGCTTGCACCCGTGATGGAACTGGACATAACCACAGTCACGCTGGTGACCGGTGTTGTAATCCTTCTCTACACGTTCATGGGAGGCCTCTGGGCTGTCTCAATCACCGATGTCGTGCAAGGTGTAATCCTCTTAAGTATCACCTTTATCGTGCTGCCGCTCGCCCTCGGACTTGTTGGCGGGGTCCAGAATTTGATCAATGCGGTTCCGCCGCTGACCCTTGATCACTCGTACAATGGCGTGCACTACACTCAGCACTGGCTCATTGCCATCTTCATCATTATGTGTCTTGGTACGGCAGCCGGCGCGGCTCAACGTTTCTATAGCGTAAAGGATGAACGGGATGCAAAGCGCGTGGGCAAGCTGGCGGGTGCTCTTTTCTTGACAGTGCCGTTTGTCTTTGGAGTTCCTCCACTTGTTGCAAGAATTATTTGGCCTGACCTCTCACAAGTGGATTTCTTTAAGCCATATGTTGGCAAGAATCCTCAGGATCTCGTCTTTATCGGACTCTGCTTGAAATTACTTCCCAATGGTCTCATCGGTGTTTTTCTTGCCGCGATGCTTGCTGCAACCATGAGCACCTTGAGCTCGGTGTACAACATGGTTTCTTCGATTCTCTCAAGAGACGTTTATCAAGGCTGGATAAAGCCAGACACCACCGACGAAGGACTCTTGAAAGTCGGAAGATGGTTCTCAGTGAGTATTGGCCTTGTTGTGACCGCACTTGCGGTGTTCTTTGTGAACAGTCAGTTCGGCATCTTCAATCTTATGCAAGCATTCTTCACTCTGTTGAATATTCCCGTGGTGGTACCGGTTGCCTTCGGCCTCTTGTTCCGTCGCGTACCGAAGTGGTCGGCAGTAAGCTCGATTGCCTGGGGACTCATCGTTGGATTGACAACCCGGTATGTACTTGATTGGGATATTGGTCCGCAAGTATATCTCGCATTCATTATGTCGTCTGCAATCTTTATTGGTTCTTACAAGGTTGGAAGACTTTACAAAGAAAACAGAATGCTGTTATACTTGCTCTGTCTCGGCGTTGCGATGGTGACAGCTGCGCTCTTTTTCAATACTATCGTTGGTGAGGTGTCTGCCTGGCAACAAATGCTCGCGGTTGTTAGTGCCGTTGCACTCGCCCTAAGCCTGTATGGGTTTGCCCATTTGTTTGCTTCAGAGACTCCGGCCCAACGGGAAATCATCGATGAGTTCTTCAAGAAACTTGATACTCCGATTGATGTCGCGAAAGAGGTCTTCGGTGCCGGGAAAAAACAAATCTCCACATTCCCGCTCGTGGGGGGGACAACGATTGTTATGGGATTACTTATGAGCTTGATCTTTTTCACAGATGTGAACGAAGCGGAAGTTCCTGTCCTTGCCACAATGGTTGTTATTATGATCTTGTTCGGAGTACTTATGTGGTACTTCGGCAAGAAGTCAGAAATCCGAAGTGCTGAGCAATATGGGGAAAGAGTGGGAACAGAATCGAAGAAGTGAAATACTCGAGTTGACCGCTTACGTCGAAACGGCTGTCCGAAGGACTCCTTACGGAGGAGAATCGCTCTACGAGTTGGACTATTTTTCACACGAGCGGTCGACTTGATAAAATAGTTTGGGAGGCATTGCATGCTGACGTTGTACGGAACAAGAGCATTGGTTACAGGAGGTTCTCGCGGAATTGGACTTGCCTGCGCTGAGGCGATGGCTCGGCGGGGCTGTGATGTCGTACTCAATCATTTCAACGACGCCGCAAAAGCCGAACAGGAATGCGGCCGCTTGAGTGATGCTTACGGTCGTAAAGTTCATCATATTGATGCTGATGTCGCAGATAGCAAGGCGGCTCGCCGAATGGTCGAACAAGCAGCGTCGTTGTTGGGTGGGCTTGATATCGTGCATAGCAATGCCGGCATTTGCCGGTTCACTCCTTTCATGGAAATTGACGATGACAATTGGCAGAATCATGTTGGTGTCAACTTCAGTGGAGGTTTTTACGTTACGCAGACTGCGGCGAGGGTGATGATCAACCAAGGGACCGGTGGACGCATCATCTTCACGGCGAGCATAGGTTCATTTCGATCGAATGCGACCCAGACTCATTACTGCGCGACGAAGGGTGCCATTCATCTTCTCGCGCAAGGAATGGCGCTGGAATTGGGGAAACATGGAATAACAGTCAATTGCGTCGCTCCCGGATGGATTCATACAGACATCAATGATGTGCAGTCCCGCGACACCGAAGGAGTGAACAGCTGGCTCGGAGCCAATTGTCCCGTTGGGAGATTAGGCAAGCCTGAAGATTTGCAATCTACCATTCTTTTTCTCGCAAGCAAAGAATCTGCATACGTTACGGGAGCAACCATTTCTGTTGACGGAGGATGGAACGCGCAATTATGAAACCCTACACCATCACGGCATTGAAAATGGGAGAGACAAACGTTCCGTGCGCCGAGCTTTACTGGATGACAAAACTCAACGGCTGGGAACCGCTGACGTTCTGGGCGCTCCTTATCGAGAATGATGAGCGACGTGTCTTATTGAACACCGGTTTCCCGGAAGACTATTCGTTGCTGCACAAGCATTGGACGACGTGGGCAAAATCTGCCACAGGTGAAGAAGGCCACGTGCCCGTTGTACGTCCGGAAAATCTGATCGTGAATGCGTTGAAGGGAAGGAATATCACTCCCGATCAGATCGACCACGTTCTGATCACTCCACTTACCGCATATGCAACAGGCGGACTTGATCATTTCAACAAGTCAACGATCTGGATTTCACGGAGAGGTTGGGTGGATTTTCATGCGCCAGATCCGGAAGTGCCGCAATTGCCGCGTGACATTGTCTTTCCACCGCACGTGTTGCAGTTCCTCGTCGGTGAAGCCGCCGAAAGAATCAAGCTCTTGCCTGATGAAGAAACGGAGTTTCTTCCGGGCATACGCGCATGGTTCTGCGGAGGACATCATCGTTCGAGCATGGCTTTTCTGATACAAACGTCGAAAGGAATGGTTGGAACGACCGATGCAATATTCAAATACAAAAACATTGAGGACAATATTCCGCTCGGGCTCAGCGAATCATTGGAAGAACACTACAAGCTGTTTGCGCGAATGAAGCGCGAAGCAGATTTGGTTCTGCCGTTGTACGATCCGTTGTTGATTGAACGGCACAAAGAAGGGGTGATTAGATAACTGATGTTCGCAAACCAACCAAAAACGAAAACCCCTGTAGGGACATCGGCTTGCCGTGTCCCACCAAGCACTACATTGGTTTCGGTTTCTATGTCCTTTCAGGGTTGGGACGGGGCAAGCCCACGTCCCTACAAAAATGAATAGTGGGATATTAGATATGAGTAGGATATTCTCTGCGATAGCGGTCATTGTTTCGTGCGGGATGATATGTCATGCTAAAGATCATTCGTCCAATACCAATGAAGCGGGAACTCCATCGCAATACATCTTACTCAACGTCCAGGTACCGGAAAACGCTGTGAGGGACTTCGAGGAGATCGATTCAACATTCGGCAAAATGGGCGACAGGAGAATTGCCATCGGAGTCGGTTACATCTTGTCCTATCTCAATTTCAGTCCCGCCCATGTCGACAGCTGCTTGAAACAGGTCTTGGCACTTTCACGGAAGTATCGCTTACCCATTCTCATACATCTCGATGGAGAAAATTATTGGGGGGCCCGACCCGATTTATGGAACTGGTGGGACACAACCAAGCCCGGATATAATCCGG
>JANNUB010000457.1:0-1913 GCA_031394795.1 Ignavibacteriota bacterium
AGTCAAGTCCACATTCAGTAAATCCGTGATCGGCGGGATTGGTTCCTTCGGCGCGTTCTATGATGCGAAGTTCAAGGGCTACAAGTCGCCTGTGCTCGTATCGAGCGTTGATGGTGTCGGAACAAAACTCAAAGTAGCGCAGATGATGGGGAAGCATGACACTGTCGGTCAGGACCTGGTGAATCATTGCGTAAACGACATTCTCGTGTGCGGAGCACGTCCGTTATACTTCATGGACTACTTTGCATGTGGAAGGTTGAATCTTGCCACGGCGAAGGATCTGATTGATGGCTTCGTCGGAGCGTGCAAAGAAAACGCCTGTTCGCTTATCGGCGGTGAGACTGCAGAGATGCCCGGGTTCTACGCGGAAGACGAATATGATTTAGCCGGCACGATTGTCGGAGTCGTTGAAAAGAAAAGAATTATTGACGGCGCCAAGGTCAGAAAAGGAGATGTGTTGATCGGCCTGGCTTCGACGGGACTTCACACAAACGGATACTCGCTGGCGCGCTCGGTGCTTTTGCCCAAGTTCACGCTTGACCGGCAGGTTGATGAGTTGGGCGCGACGCTTGGTGAATCGCTGCTTGCCGTTCATCGTTCGTATCTGAAGATCCTGTCACGGCTCTTGAAGAAGTACAATCTGCACGGACTTTCGCATATCACCGGCGGCGGAATTGTCGGCAACACCCTGCGCGTTCTCCCGAAGGGACTGGCGTTGAAGATTGATTGGAGCGCGTGGGAGCGACCGGCGATTTTCAAACTCATTCAGAGTGTCGGCGAAGTACCTGAAGAAGATATGCGGCGAACGTTCAATCTTGGTGTTGGGTTGATTGTAATTGTTTCGAGGAAGAAGGCGGATGAAGTGTTGAGGTTCTTAAGGAAGAAGGGGGAGAAGGTAGTTGTTGTCGGAGAAGTGACAAGAAAGAAATCATGAGTTCCCCCGATTTTCGTCCGGACTTACTCTTCGACTTTTTGTTTTCGCTCTTCGAATCGGTTCACAACATCCTCATAAAACTCTTTCCACTTTTTTGTATCGGAGTTGTATGCTTGAACGGTTGCCCTGAACCGCAGGATGTCAACGTTGTGACGCTTGAGAATTCTCTCCGCTGTCGGGCTGAGCGTCGAATCTGATGTGGCCGGTTGGGAGGTTGCAGCGGAGTCAAGCAGCTCGACGTAAATCGCTTCGAACTTCTCTCTGTCTATGACCTCGGGGGATTGCATTTCTCGATTGCATGAGCAAGCGATGGCAAGCCCTTCAAGGGCAAGCCCTACAAGTATGAACAAGTTTTTCATCTTTCAGACTCTGCGTAAAGGGTGCGTTGCTTTTCTCTTTCAACATGGCTATATTTTTCCCCCTGCTTCCGCTGCGAATAAATCTATTTGTATTCATCATAAGGAATTATGCCGTCAACTACTGATTTTAGACCCGGTTTGGTGATCAAGTATAACAATGATCCTTGGACGATTGTGGAGTTTCAGCACGTCAACCCCGGCAACTGGCGCGCGTTCGTTCGAACGAAACTCAAAAACATCAAGAGCGGCAAGGTGATCGAAAACCGTTTTCGTGCCGGCGAGGCGATCGAAATTATCCGCATCGAGCGTAGGCAGTACCAATACCTCTATCGCGATGCGTCGGGTTTTGTGGTCATGGATCAAGAGACGTACGAACAACTCACGGTGCAGAAAGAACAACTCGGCGATAGTGCGGACTATATGAAAGACGGCATCGTGATTGACATTCTCCTCAATGGGGATGAGATTATGGGCATCGAGCTGCCGATAACGGTTGAGTTGCTCGTCAGCGAGACGGTTCCCGGCGTCAAAGGCGACAGCGCGAATCCCGGCACAAAGCCTGCAAACGTTGAGACGGGCGCGACGGTCAACGTTCCCCTCTTCATCAATGAAGGCGACAT
>JANNUB010000493.1:0-13154 GCA_031394795.1 Ignavibacteriota bacterium
GAATAATTTTTTCTAACGGCGTATTACCCGGCTTGAAACTCCACGGCACGAACGCAGTGAAGCCGTGATACTCATCCTGCAATTTCCGAATCGCTTCGAGATGGGCGATGATGTCGTCATCCTTTTCAAGATGGCCGTACATCATCGTTGCCGTGGACTTAAAACCAATCTTGTGTGCCTCGCGCATCACCATCAGCCAATCTTCACTCGAACCTTTTTTGCTGCTGATTTTTTTCTTCACTCGGTCGGAAAGAATTTCAGCGCCGCCGCCGGGAATCGAACGCTGTCCCGCATCCCACAACCGCCGCAACACCTCTTGAACCTTGAACCCTGAAACCTCTGCCATACCAATAATCTCAGAAGTGGAAAAGAAGTGCGGATAGATTTCAGGAACTTCTCTGATTGTCCGCTCGATCATTTCAACATAATACTCAAACGGAATCGCGGGGTTCACTCCACCTTGGAGAAGAACAGTCGTAACACCTTTCTTCGCCGCCTCTTTGAAATTCTGAATCATCTGGTCAACAGTGAAAGTGTACTCACCCGCTTCTCCTGGATGACGATAGAACGCGCAGAAGATACAATCAATGTTGCAGACGTTCGTGTAATTCGGGTTCGTATCAACGACGAACGTGACAGCGTTGTTTGGATTTTTCCTGAAACGAATTTCGTTTGCCAAGCCGCCGAGTTCAAGAAGCTCTCCCTTTTGGAGAAGGAAGAGTCCTTCTTCGGGTGCGAGGCGTTCGTCGTTTCGGATTTTTTTATAGATGGATGAGAGTTGCATAGTACTTCACTCCAACATTCTTAACTCGTGCATCAAGGTTGAAATATCGCGGCGGCTATCTAACACACTCTTGATTCTGCATTCATTGCCGCCGATCCGATACATTATTCTGTACGGAGGCATTATCACTTCGCGATGGATTCTTGACTCATCTTCCGGAACAAATCTACCAGCTTGAGGAAAGCGCTTTAGTATGCGCACGGATTTTCTTATCCTTTTCATAACGGCAATAGCAGACCTTACTGAATCGCGGCTGATGTATTCTGCTATTGAAAGAAGTTGGTACGTTGCATGTGCCGACCAAACTACTTTAGCCATTTGTCTATCATCTCTTCAACTTCTTCGTTGGAAAAGACTCTCCCATCGCGGAAATCTTTTTCGCCCAGCTCAAGGTTGTGCAGAACATACACTTTGTACAGTATGTCTTTGTATGTGGCGGTGTCTTTCATTCTCTCAAGCATTGTCGCCACACGCCTTCGAGGTGGAATCGCAAGCGCATTTTTCCTTTGTCCTCGCTTTTGCTTTACAACATACGGGGCTAATTCTTCTTTCACTTTAGGCATCACATCCTCCTATTGAACATTAACCGATTCAACTTCCGCAGTCAACTCGCGAAACTTCACCATCGCCTCGCGTTCGCGCTCGCCAAGTTTGTAATTGAATCCAGCGAGATAATCGCGAGTTTCTTCCGCAGCGAGATTGATTTGTCTGCCATGCAACTCGCCGAGCGATGCGAATTGCTCTTCACTCTTCGCGAGAGAAGTGGCAAGGATGTTTTTCAACTCAGTTTTTGTTGAGTCTGACAATGATTTCTTCATCGCCCAGACTGCGAAGACGAACGGAAGCTTTTGCCAATCATACCATTCTTTCGCTAAATCATACACGAGTTCGAATCCGTTCAAGCCGGTTTTGTTGTAACGCAACGCTTCGTCGCCAATCAAGAGAACGGCATCGTAACTCGAATAATCGTTGACGCCTGAATGTAACCGCTCGAACTTCGCGTTCACGCCATACTTTTTCTCAAGCAACACTTTCAACAACTTCACGGACGTTGCTGTGTCGTCCGTGATGCCAATGGTTTTTCCGTCCAAACCGTTCCAGCCTTCATTCGAAAAGAGCATCACGCTCTTCACTTGGTCGCGCGTTGCAATGCACCAACCCATCAACTCAAGTTTTTCTTCTTGAGAAAAATAATCCATGAGCGAAAACGGACCAGCCTCGATCGCCCCTTGCTCGCTCAAGATTCCCATTCGCCGCGGTGCCACAGGAAGGATTCTGAATTGCTGTTTCTCGAAGTTCGCGTAGAACGGAACGGAGTTGAGATACGGAATCTTTCCGATGACATTGTCGGTGTAAATGTTGAGCGGGTTGTAAAACACATCTCGCTCGACAGGAATTTTTCCCGCGTCTTTGATGATGCGAATGATGTGGTCTTTCGCTAACGTCATCGGACTTGTCGCGCCCGCGTCGTGTGCGATTTTTTCGCCGCCGACTGTTCCATCCATATCATCCGCGCCGAAGTTGAGCGCCATCGCGGCGACTTCTTCCGTCAGCATCACCCAATAGGCTTTGATGTGGGGAAAATTGTCGAGCATGAGACGCGAGACGGCAATCGTCTTCAAGTCGTCAATTGCCGATGTAAACTGATTCTTCGGCTTGATACCCGTATCGCCCGGCTGGAACGCGAGCGGAACGAATGTGAGGAATCCTCCAGTTTCATCCTGCGCCTCGCGCAGCTTCGTCATGTGAATGAGTCGCTCCTCAAGCGTTTCGATGTGTCCGTACAACATCGTAGAGTTCGTCGGGATGCCAAGTTTGTGCGCCGCTTTGTGAACTTGAAACCAACCCTTCGCTCCAATTTTTTGCGGGAAGAGAAGTTTGCGGACTCGCTCTGAAAAAATCTCTGCGCCGCCGCCCGGCATTGTTCGCAAACCGACCGCCTGCAATTGTCTCAGCACTTCTTCAATCGGCATCTTGAATTTTTTATGGAAGAAATCAATCTCGACCGCGGTAAACGCCTTCACATCCGTGTTCGGAAATTTTTCCGTAATCGAGCGGACGATGTCGAGATACCGTTCCCATTCCCAATCGGCAGGCATTCCGCCCGTGATGTGCACTTCATGAATGTGCGGCGTGAGCTTGCCGAGAATTTCTTCCGTCGTCATCTCGTACGCGTCGGGCTTTCCCTTCTTCGTTGCGAAGTCACAGAACTTGCACGAAAGAACGCAGATGTTCGTGTGCTCGATTTTTTGATTGAGCACGAAGTACACCGCGTCGCCGCTCTTCTGTTGCTGAACGAAGTGCGCCATCTTTCCAATCGAGAGAAAGTCTGGCGATTTGTACAGCGTCAGTCCGTCTTCGAGCGTTAGGCGTTCGCCGCGCTGGGTTTTGTTCCAGATCGGATGAAGTTGTTTATCTCTAAAGTTGATATCGGTTGTCATGTCGTTTCTATTGCTCAAGATTCAGTTTTTGACGAAGAACTTTTCTGATTACTGTTGCTTGCTGAATCGCCAGTTCCGCTTCTTCGATCATTGCGAAATCATATGGGTATCGCAGCGTGTCCAAACCGGTCAGTGTTTCCAATTCTTGACGGATGAACTCAAAGGAAGAATCCACCGTCAGACAGACATTCAGAATCTCGATAAGCTTGTGAATTTTTGGATACGCCTGTTGCTGTGAAATCAAATACGCCTTGAGATATTTCTCGGCGCATTGTTGGGAATGAAAGCAAACGGCATCAAAGTTGGGAGAGTCTTTGGCTTGAAGTTCGCGTGTTGCGGTTCGAAAGTCGCCTTCCGCTTTTTTGACCCAATCCTCAAAATTCTCATCTTGCATACAGGATCCTGCCCTTCTCATACGCTTCTTTCAACATCCAATCCCCTTGTGAAATTCTTCTTTGAATTTCTTCCTCGCTTCGCACAATTATGTCAATTGAGAATCTGAGAGGAGAGAGTGAGCGTATTATCTCGAGCGTATGTTGAATTGGTCTCTTGTCAGTCTCCATCACGACGAGCAAATCAACATCGCTTCCCTCCTCAGGTTCGCCGTATGCGTAGGATCCGAAAAGTACAATCTTCTCTACAGGAAACTTCTCGGCAATTCTCTTTGCGACCACTTCAATCTGTTCGAACGGAATGAGTTGCCGAGGATCGTACGTCCATTGAACAGAGTCCTTCCTTCCAACTTCGTACTCGACGTCTTGCTCTCGTACTTCGCCTGATTGTCCGCTATTGCCTGTCATCATCGGCAGTTGTTTCTTCATTCTTCAGTCCAAGTTTGTCTCTGACAAATTCGCGCACTGCTCTTGCTGTCTTCAATGCAATGGCAGCTTCCCCTCTGTTCGCATCATTCCCAGGGTATCGAAAATCAACGCTGTACGCATCAAGGCGCCGAAGATATTCTCGGATGAATTCAAATGTCGGGTCAACGTTGATGCACGGAGGAAGAATACGCTTCTCCAACTGATGTTTGAAATCGAACGGTTGGTTCGCTGCTGTCAAAAATGCCTTCAGATATTTTTCGGCACTCTGTTGCGAGCAAAAACATACAAGGTTGTATTCAGTTGGATTCGTATGTTTGAGAAGTCGTTGCGCACCATAGAAGTCTTCTTCCGCCTTTCTAATCCAATCTTCGACTTCAGGAGTAATTTGCATCTCGTCAGACATGAAGCAAACGACCTTTAGTCAGAACATCTCGTAAGAACCAATCTCGTCCCGACATGGCCGCTTCGACTTCCTTCGCTCCTTTCACCACAATGTCAATGGGTGCGGTAAAATCCTGAAGCTCGCAGTACATCTCATAACGAATCTCCGAAGGACGCTTTTCACTGTCCATCACAACCAACAAATCCACATCGCTTCCCTCTTCAGGTTCGCCGTATGCGTACGATCCGAAAAGTAAAATCTTCTCTACAGGAAACTTCTCGGCGATTCTCTTTGCCACCGCTTCGATCTGATCGAATGGAATGAGTTTGCGAGGATCGTACTTCCATTGAGCAGTCTCCTTCCGACGAACTTCATACTCGACGACTTGCTCTCGCACCTCGCTTGATTGTCCGCTATTTGTCTCTTGATTCATCATCGTTATGATTATCGGGTCAACTATTTTTTTCCTCTCCTTGACCACCTTCGATCTTGAGGTAGTCTTCAACATCGGCAATCAACTTCTTCATCAAGTCAGGATAGTCATTCACACAAATCTCACCATCCTTTGAAGAGAAGTAAAGACGCCCATCGTCCCAGCCATACAGATTCCAATTATTTGGATCGAATGGCGGTCTCCCTTCCTCTATACTTATCCCTTTTCAATTTGCTTTTCCTCCTGTCTTTCCGAAGAGAAACTTGAAAAACAACCGCTGAGGTCACGAGCAGATTCCTCCGAAGGTCGAAGACTCGACTCGGCGAGAGTCCCTTCGGGAGAACCGCTGTAGGAGGTTTTGCAGACCTCTGCCTAACCACTCGGCCACATGACCGTCATCAATATAATTCTCTTCGTTTCGTATATCAACGTCCGCGGACCGGCGCTGCATCTTCTACAGTTCTGAAACCAGGTTGAACCTAACATGCACCACCAGAACTCGGCAGGACCCGGCACTGAGAGTTTTTGCATTTGGGGGAGCGAGACTAAAAAAAATTAATTTCTCTTTTGCAAAAACAGACGAAAAAGGATGATTTATGCACGCACCCCTGTCAGCACCGGTGAACGAATTCTCATGAAAATGAATTATATTACATGAGGAGAATTGCTCTATGAATTACAAAGGCGATGCACGGATGAAGAAACGCGGTTCCACTATCTGTCGGGACTGCGGCAACGAGTTCCGGGGACAGGTGGGCGCGTATCGCTGTCCGAACTGCAAGAAAAAGGAAATGGCCTATCGCGCCCGGCGCGAGCGTATGCGTCAGCAGCTTCCGTTCTATCTCAAGACAGATAGCTAATCGGAGAGTCGAGTTTCAATTGCACAAACGCCCCGCCATCGGCGGGGCGTTTGTATTTCTTGCTCGGGGCAAATCTCAAGGTCAAGCCCTTTCATGCGCCGTGAGGTCAAAGATCTTCCGCAGCAGCTTTTCATCCGCCTCAGTCATAACGACTTTCCTTCGCGCCATCACCCTGCGGGCAACATCGAGCGCCTTTTCGACATCGTAGCTTTCCATCTCAACTGCTCCGCCCCAAGCAAACGACGGGATGTACTTCGGCGGGAAATCGCCCCCAAACACATTCGAGGAGACTCCGACAACCGTTCCAGTATTGAACATCGTGTTGATGCCGCTCTTCGAGTGGTCGCCCATCGTCAACCCGACAAACTGCGACCCGCTGTCGACTTCTTTTCCGTTGATGACGAGTTTTACACTCCCATAATTGTTCTTCAGGTCGCTATTGTTCGTGTCGGCGCCGAGATTGCACCACATGCCAAGATACGAGTGGCCGAGAAATCCGTCATGCTGTTTGTTTGCGTATGAATGAATGACGCACGCCTCAACTTCCCCGCCAACTTTGCATACGTTACCGATGCTCGTGTTCTCATATATCTTCGCGCCGATCTTTATCATCGAGTCGCTGCCGATGAATGCAGGGCCTTCGATCACTGCGTTTGGAAAGATCTTCACCCTGTCGCCGATGACGATGGGTCCGTTTTCCGCATCAAGGACGACGCCCGGCTTCACGATCGTTCCCGAGCCGATATGTACATTCTTCTTGTTGATGATGTGAACGCCGGGATAGATTTTCGTTTTTCTGCTGATTCCACTTTTCTTCACGAACAGTTCAACATCAGAGACAATTTGCGCCCCGTTGCTATTGACAAGGTCCCATGGGTATTCAACGAGGTTCACATCAACGTGGACCGACCGGAGTTCCGAGAAATGCTCGGCAAGAGACACTTCGGAAAAATCATGAGGAAGCCCGCCGGCGTGGGTACCATTTACCCTCACGGCGACCACCGTGTCTCCTGCCGCGGTGTCTCCTGAGAGATAAACGGCGTCGTCCCCCTTGAGCGGAATCTTTTTCGCAAGGCTCCGGTCGGCAAGAACGCGCCCGTTCATGAAAAGACATTGCGAAGCGTGGACTTCGTTGACTTGCATGTCGGGATTTTGCTGCCTCACGACATCAGCCAGATAGGGACGACAGAGCAGCGCCATGTCTGCCTTGGTGTACAGCCGCCGAATCTTCTCGCGCAACGTGAGAATCCCGCACCGCAGATCATACACCGGGCGGGTGTAAACGAGCGGCAGGAGGTTTGTGTACTTTGGATCTTCAAAAAGGCAAATCGTGGGTTTCATTTTTTCTCACAGATCTCTTTGCGAATGAAATGTAAGAAGAAATGTGCACATGCGCTCGTGTCCGATGTACCTATGTCGAGCGTTGCGGCAGTTCACATCATGACTACGCTGTTCTGTGTAGATTGCTGTTGTTGCTTCACTCGCTCGTCGAAAGATTTTCTCCCTCTCGAACGAACACGCGGCATCGCCGCATTGCGGCATCGCCACATTGTGGCATCGCCGCATTCCCCCCAAGTCAGAACGCAACTCTCTCATAGCAGATAGCATAGCAGATGGAAAGGCTGAACGCGCCCATTCCGCGGCGATTGTTATTCGGTCTCGAAAATCAGAAGACAACACTCATTCACGACAAAGGAACATGATGATGAAAAGCCTCGCGCGCATTCTCATGCTGCTTGTTACGGGAACAACAGCACTTCTTGCCCAGAGACCGACGCAGCAAGATAAGATCTTTACTCATGACGGACGATGGTCTCTCGGATTTCACGGCGGAGCGAACCTATGGACCAACGATATGAACACACGGCGCGTCACGCCGGGTGGAGATTTGTTCTTCCGCTACGGTTTTTCCAAGAGGTTCTCCTTCGGCGTGATGCTTGGGTACGATAGGCTCGCTGCCTACCAGTTTCCGGAGAATTTCCCGGGTGTCCCGGCGCGCGTTACCGAGTACATGGCGTTGAGCGTTGGGAGCGCAGATCTGGCCGTTTGGTACCACTTTCCGCCGATGATGGAGGTACGACCGTACTTTTACGCCGGCGTAGGCGGAGCGTTCTACCTGCGACAGGACAAGTTCGACAATTATATCCCGGATGATATTTACAGAGTAAACAAGAGCATCCATGTGCCCGTTGGGTTCGGATTCGAATTCCTGCTTGGGCGGAGCGCGTCGTTCGTGTTGGATATAGGCGGACGATTCATGGATGATTGGTCGGATCACTGGAAAGGCCACAGCACACTTGACGAGACATCGCGCCCGGGCATCTCCGATTGGTATCCCACCGGACGACTCGGTTTCAATTTCTATCTTGGCAACGGCAGTGATGACAGCGATGACGATGGAGACGGCTTGACAAACGCCGACGAGCGGAAATATGGAACGAACCCCTACCGCGCCGACAGCGACGGCGATGGATTGAAGGATGGCGATGAGATCTGGCGTTACAACACCGATCCGCTCAAGTCGGACAGCGACGGTGACAATCTTTCGGATGGAGACGAGGTCATCAAGCACAACACATTCCCCAATAAACCGGATACTGATGGGGACAGGTTGAACGATGGCGAAGAAGTTCTGAAGCACGAAACGAATCCCCTGCGCGCCGACACCGATGGCGACGGTTTGAACGACGGCGATGAAGTGGCGCGGTACGGAACAAGTCCTTCTAAAGCCGACACTGATGGCGACGGTTTGACGGATGGTGAAGAAATCACCACGTACAAAACCGACCCGCGCAATAAAGACACCGACGGCGGCCTCGTAGATGACGGCACCGAGGTGAAGCGCGGAACAAATCCGCTCGATCCAAAAGATGATGCCGGCAAGAGGGAATTGAAGCCCGAGATCGGTAAACCGATTGTGCTGGAAGGTATCGTCTTCAGAACAGGAAGCGCGGTGATCACACCGGCCTCCGAGAGCATTCTGACTCTTGCACTCAATACGTTGCAAAATCATCCCGACATGACGGTTGAAATCCGCGGGCACACAGATGATACCGGCTCGCGCGGTCTCAACAACCGGCTCTCTCAACGTCGCGCCGATGCAGTGAAAAATTGGTTGGTAAATCGCGGTGTCAGAGAGTCCCGCATCAAAGCAATCGGGTACGGAGAAGACTACCCCATCGACACGAATCTTACGACCGATGGCAGACAGAGGAACAGGCGCATCGAGTTCTATCGAACCAGATAGCATGCTCGAATCTCACCCGCCTTCGACCGGAGGCGGGTTGCCTTCCAAATGTGATTTCGGTACATTGAAATGGAATTCACGCACGCCGCTCTCTGTATCATGCAAGCGTTTACGGTTACCAACCTCTCTTTCAGCTATCGCAGGGATCATCCGACGCTGCGCGATATTTCTTTTCAGGTCCGGAAAGGGGAATTCTTCAGCCTGCTCGGTCCCAACGGTTCGGGCAAGACAACGCTCCTCCGATTGCTCAACAGGATTCTCGTTCCTCACAGCGGCGTAGTTCATCTTTTCGAGAAGCGTCTTTCCGATTATTCCCGGACTGAGATCGCGAGACGCATCGCGTTTATTCCACAAGATACGACGATACAGTTTCCCTTTACCGTCATGGAGATTGTGCTGATGGCGCGCGCGCCGCACACGCGCGGAAAGATGTTTGAGAGCGAGCATGACAGAGCCATCGCAGAACGGATGCTCAAGATAGCCGATGTGATGCACCTTGCCGATCAGCCTATCACGACGCTCTCGGGAGGAGAACGGCAGCGCGTGGTTATCGCTCGGGCGCTTGCGCAGGAACCGGAAGTCCTCCTGATGGACGAGCCGAACGCGCATCTCGATATCGCGCATCAGATCGATGTTTTCAACATGGTAAAGAAATTGATCAAGGAACAAGGGCTGACCGTCGTTGCCGTGTCGCACGACCTGAATTTAGCGTCGGCATACAGCGACCGCGTTGCGCTGCTCGTTTGCGGCTCACTGACGGCAACGGGGACACCGCATGAAGTGTTTACGGAAAACAACATCCAAGAAGTGTTTCGGACGCACGTTGTTGTTGACCGGCACCCGCGCGGCACCTCTCCTCGAATCACTCTCATTCCTTCACCTTGACGAAGAGCAGTATGACGATCTTTGAGCACATGGAACAACGCGACCACGAGCAGGTCGTCTTTTGCTCGGACAAGCCTTCGGGTTTAAGAGCAATCGTCGCGATTCACAATACAAATCTGGGCCCGGCGCTTGGCGGTACTCGTATGTGGATGTACAATACGGACGAGGATGCACTCAACGACGTGCTCCGTCTCTCACGCGGCATGACCTATAAAGCCGCCGTTGCCGGATTGAACCTTGGCGGGGGCAAGGCCGTCATCATCGGCGACCCGAACAAGGACAAGACGGAGGCATTGTTCCGCGCCTTCGGACGCTTCGTGGAAGGACTCGCAGGGCGCTACATCACCGCCGAGGATGTCGGTACAGACGTACGCGACATGGAATATGTTCGGATGGAGACAAAATACGTCACCGGCATTGACCGCGCTCTCGGCGGCAGCGGAGACCCGTCGCCCGTAACAGCCTACGGCGTCTACGTGGGGTTGAAAGCATGTATGAAAGAACTGACGGGGAACGATTCTCTCAAAGGGAAGAAAGTCGCAGTCCAGGGTGCGGGGCATGTTGCGCAATTCGTTTGCGACCACCTTGCCAAGGAAGGGGCGAAGATTTTCGTGAGCGATATTTATGAAGAAAAAGTGAAGCGCGTCGCGGAAAAAACCAAGGCGGAGATCGTTCCCCCCGACCAGATCTACGACGTGAGCGCCGACGTGTTCTGTCCCTGTGCGCTTGGCGCGATCGTCAATGATGAGACCATCCCCCGGTTCAAGTTCAGAATCATCGCCGGCGGCGCGAACAATCAGCTCGCGGACGAGCAGAAACATGGCCGCATGTTGATGGAGAAGGGAATTCTCTACGCGCCCGATTATGCTATTAACGCGGGGGGACTCATCAACGTGTACAACGAACTTGAAGGCTACTCGCAGGAACGTGCACTGCAGCAGGCGAAGGGGATCTATGATACGATCCTTAAGATTTTCGCGATTTCAAAAAGAGAGAGCATTCCTACCTACGAAGCCTCAAACCGCCTGGCGGAGCAGCGCATCCATTCTATCAGTCGCATGAAAACGATTTACGCAGGTAAGTCGTCCTTTGTTGGACGGCTTGGCGAGAATGATTTTGGAAAGCGATAAGCCATGAGCAAATCAGTCCGTCGTCGGGTCATCCGTGAAAAAGTGATGCAGGCGTTGTACGCCCATGAAATCGCCAAGGATCCGCCCCAGCATGTCATCAAGTGCCTTCTTACGGGACTCGAGGAGAACAAAGACGCTCATACATTCGCGAAACATCTCGTTCTCGCGACCATCAAGCATACAGCCGAGATCGACAAGGTCATCAGAATGAAAGCGGCGAATTGGGAGTTCAACCGGATCGCGCTTATTGATCGGTTGATCTTACGCATGAGCATTTGCGAATTGCTCTATTTCAAGGATATCCCTCCGAAAGTGACGATGAACGAAGCAATCGAGCTGGCGAAGCTTTTCAGCACTGAAAAGAGCGGTCAGTTCGTCAACGGCATTCTCGACGCAGTGCTCGATGATGTGACGTTGCAAAGCCGGATGCACAAGGCGGGACGCGGACTCCTCGACGGCGGGGGTCCGCGGGTCAGCAAAGGGAAAACCGGCCAGGCGCCCGAACTCCCACGGGCGTAACCCCCATGTTCTCTTCGCGCCGCGCGCAAATCTTCGTCTGGACGCTTTTCGATTTTGCCAACACTTCTTTTTCCGTTCTCATCGTCGCCGTCGGCTACTCGCTTTACTTCAAACAAATCGTCGTTGGAGATGCAGCAACGGGCAAAGGAGATTTTTTTTGGGGACTCGCCGTCAGCATCTCGATGCTGCTCACGGCGCTGATCGCGCCTGTGCTCGGCGCGGCAAGCGACTTCACGCGTCGCAGAAAAAATTATCTCTTCCTCTTCACACTTCTCTCCGTCATCTGCACTGCGCTTCTGTATTTCGTCGGCGAGAACATGATCCTCGTCGGCTCGCTGCTGTTCATCGTCGCGAACATCGGCTTCGAAGGGGGCATCGTATTCTACAATGCGTTCCTTCCTTCGCTCACCGAGCAAGAAAATTACGGCAGACTTTCCGGGTATGGCTTCGCGATGGGCTATGTCGGCTCGCTCGTCTCGCTGCTGATCGCGATTCCGTTGTACAGCGGCGGCTTCGCAGCGGAAAATCTCGCGAGCGTTCGGCTCAGTTTTCTTCTCGCGGCTGCAATGTTTTTTGTTTTCTCTCTTCCTCTTTTTGTTTTTTTGCGGGAATCCTCCTCCGAAAGGAGTCCTTCGGACAAGGGAGTCCTCCGAAGGAGTCCATTCGGACATTCGGACGTCCCTTCTCTACGAGACCGTTGGTCGGGAAATGAGAGAAAACGAACGGAGGCGCGTCCCGTTTCCTATTTGCACGAAGGCTATTCACGCGTCATCGAAACCCTGCGTCATCTGACGTCGCCACAATACAAAGAAATCGGAAAATTCTTACTTGCGTTTTTCCTCTACAACGACGGCATCCTCACCGTCATTTCGTTCGCTTCGATTTTTGCCGAAGGCACGCTGAAGTTTTCGCTGCAAGAGATTCTCGTGCTCTTCGCCGTCGTGCAAGCGTCGGCAATTGTCGGCTCGCTGCTGTTTGGTTGGTTGACGGACAGGCTCGGACCGAAGCGGACGATCACGATAACTCTACTCTGCTGGATCGGCGTTGTGGTTGCATCGTATTTTGTCAACTCAAAAGAAATGTTTTACATCATCGGCATTGTCGCTGGCGCGAGCATGGGAGGATCGCAATCGGCGAGCAGAAGTTTCATGGCGCTGCTCACGCCGCGCGATCGCGAAGCCGAGTTCTTCGGGTTCTACGACGGCTTCTGCGGAAAAGCATCGGCGGTAATCGGCACGTTTATTTTTGGAATTCTTTCGTGGATGACCGGAAGCCAGCGCGTCGCGGTGATTGCGGTTGGGATTTTTTTTGTCGCGGGATTGTGGCTGCTGAGAAGGGTGAATGAGCCGCGTGTTCAAATTGTTACAAAGAATTAAGGGTTCCGCGTTTACTTTTCGTTCTTTCTTGCCTACATTGAATTGATAACAGATGTTACGCACAGAGAAAAGATTCGCCACAAAGACTCTAAGAACACGAAGGTTTCACCAAGAAAAACATAAACTTTGTGAAGCCTTAGTGTCTTTGTGCCTTAGCAGGCTGTTGAAAAACGCGATATGAGACAACAGAAACTCATGCAAACGATTTTTTTGAACACGGACAGAGCCATGGAGGTATTGTCGTCTGTGCATGATACCCGCCATGCACTGAGTGTG
>JANNUB010000541.1:0-8022 GCA_031394795.1 Ignavibacteriota bacterium
GCGCAGTCCCGCCTTCTTTTGGCGGGACGGAGTCGAAGGTTGATTGAGATAGCGCATGTCCGCACCAAGCACAAAACTCTGACAGGATGAACGGGATTGAAAACAAATGACAAAGAACCTCATCCAGCAAATGCTGTTATCCTGTCAAAACAAAATGTAGCGGCATTGGCTGCGATGGTGAACCGTGGATGAGGTGGACTACGGTCAAGACAACGAGCTCAGAGTTTTTCTTCTATTGTGATTCCTTTCGGCAATTTGTCTCCATCGATCTTCACAATGTAATCACTCCAAGCCCGCGGTATCGCAACTCCATTCTTTTTCTCAACAGCGACTCGCTCGAACAATTCACCTGAGCGAGCCCTGCCGAGATGATCGTCATGCTTGAAGATTACGAGCTTGCGCGGATTCATTTCACCACGCGCGGCTGATCGGTCATGTTCAAAAGCATTCAATAGTGCTTCCCAAAGCAATTTCAGGTCATCCTCCGAGAATCCTGTCTTGCTTGCATCAGCCGCGGAGATAAACCCATGCATTCGATAGAGGCCGTAGGGAACAGTGGACTTACGGCCCATCGTAGAAGGAAACTCCTTAGTCTCTTTTTGCTTGTTATACTCCTTCTCAGTTGTCACCGCGCAGCGTGTGATTGAATGGTCAGCTTGAAATATGCGATCCAAAGAACGTGCAAAGGCGAACTGTACGGGACCACGAACCGTTCCTGCACCTTTGACTTTCTTGGCTTTGCCTTTTCCCTTCTTTTCAGTTTCTGCTTCAGACTCACCTCCGCTTCCTGCGTCTTCGCCCGTTGACAGAACTGCGCCAAAAGCACGAATGTCATAGTACCTCTGCAACAAAGACTTTCTTTTTTCCGCAACTGCATCTCCTGCATCGCCAATTTCCTTGTTTAGATAGGGATATGTTTCGTCGATACTACGTTGACGAATGAATATTCCTCTGCCAGACGTGTTTCCATGAACTGTTTGAATATAGTTCCTCACCTTGCGTTTCATGCAAACATCCGTGACAAGTCCCTCTTGATTTTCCGCATCAACGCGTGGAAGATTGTCCTGATCGGGATCGCCGTTAGGGTTACCGTCTTTCACATCAAACAGGAATACAAAATCGTATCGGTTCTTGATTGGGTCAGCCATGGTGTTATTCCTCCTTATTGTTTTGTTTGGGTGCAAAATCGCTTTGTCGTTGATGGTAGTAGCCGATAGCGAAACTTGCTTGATCTTCCAATGAGAACGCAACAGGCATGCGCGTTCCTTCGATATTCGACATCAGCGCTTGAATCTTTTTGTCCAAATTGATTGCAAGCCCTGGATTTGATCCGCTAATCTTGGACAAATGGTGTTGGGTAAGCCTCATCAGCCTACCAAACGCAGTTGATGGCATTGTTGAAGCAAAAGAAAAGAAACGCTCACGAATGCCTGCGTTTAGGTTACCGCCTGACGCGTGATACTGAGCCGACTCTAAGACGGCGAACAGCCTCCCGCACGTGTAGGCGATGTTGTTGTTTGATTTATCGAGTGTTGACATATATTTGGTGCCTCCTATGTTGTTTGTGTTTCGATTCATGTAGAGTTTCAAAAGTGCTGCTCGTTCTGACGTAACATTTCCTTGTTCTGCTCTGATACGATTTATGATAGCGCTTGTAAACCAAAGTGGCGGCACAGCGCCGAGCACTGCACATTTCCAAAGTGCAGCGCCGATTCTTCCATGCTGAGTGTCCTTACCGCCCTTGCTCTTAACACTGGATACGAGACTGTAGAATCGCGGAAACTTAACGACGACTGTTTTTTCATCCTTGTTATATTCTCCGATTGAAATATCCTCAAACCACTTTCCAAGATTAGCGCGCAAATCAGGAAGACTCGTTTCGATCCAATCGCGTACGGCAATCCGCGCTGCTGCGCCACTGAGGGTGACGGCATAGAACTGCTCGACGTTTGCCTTTCGCGTCAGCGCGGCTTTTCCCGACTCAATTGATTTGATCATTTCTCGTATTGTACCTTCGTCGGGGGGCTCATCAAGCCATCCGACCTCCTCACTCTGTACGGCATCACGCAACCAAAACACAACGGCAGTATCGTTAGAGATGTTCTTTCGGTTGCCGTAATCGAAATATTCCTTTCCCTTCTCATTACGTCTCAGTCTTCCACTGGACAAAAGCCAGTTCAGCGCATCCACATAAGCTCTCGCGCAGTGAGTGCAAATGGAGGCGTTGTCGTTGCCTTCTAAATCATACGATTCAAAAACCTTCTCATTGTACGACACCAATGCACATCCCGAGGATTGTCCATCGGGAACCCGCTTTATCATTCCGTGAGGAAATTCATCTGTCACGGGATACTCCGAAGAGTTACAAATAGAACAAGTGGGAAACCGCGTTCGCTTCAATTGCTTGAGTGTATCCTTGTAGGCCCTGGTAATCGCTTGTCGGATTTCAGGTTCTTCATGAATCCACTTGTTCTCATTCGTCAGTTTGAACGCTATGTTCCCGATTCTCTGCTTTTCATCCACTTGTTTTGGAAAAATCTTGCGTGCTTCTTGAATTCCATTCGATTTGTTGGTTGACATGAATGCAGCAATGGGAGAGAGCGATGCCAAATGTGAATACTGTTTGAGTTTTTCCATGAAGAGTTTATGCTTGGCTTCAGCTTTGTCGCCATACTGCAAAACTTCTTCAGGCTTATCGACAAGAAGTCGCGCCTTTCCCTTTTTTGAGGTGAGAGCTTCAGCGAGAGATTCCTTCTTGTCGTCCGAAACGATAAACTGTTTGAATTTCCCTTTCGTATCAATCTCACAAGTAATGGACACGGCAACGTTATCAAGTGCATCATGAACATATTTCACGAGTTTTTTCTCTCTCAATCTCTCCGCCAAGGAAACAAGTTCGCTGATCATAAGTCCTCCCTTGCTTCAGTTTCCTCAGCAAGATTGAAGTCATGGATTGCCTGTCTCGGATATGAAGCAATTTCTCCTTGAATGTGTTTACTCGACAGCATTTGCTCGTAAGCTCCTTTGCATTCCAACACTCCTTTTTTAACTGCAACATCATAGAAAAATTTTGGTATCGGCACGCCCTGCTCATCGTACCACATATCGAGAAACATACTGCCGATAGGAATATCATCTTGAATGGGTAGGTCGGTTTCTGTTGGTGGCGAAAAGTCTGCCGCGAATTCGCGCGTTCCGAAAAAAGGTCTTCGCCAGCATTGCCCCTTTCGTACTCGACGAGTGAACATCTCGACATATTTCTTCGTTGGATTCTTTTGTGAAGGAGTGGCTTGGAAGACGGATGCTTCGATCACATACGCAACGTCCTTGAGAACAATGCTATTGCGCTGCACGCGGTTTTCTTCAATGATAATTGGCGTCTTCCCCTGCCTTGAGCCGATCTCATTGCGCTTTACCGAATGGAACTTCACTGGTTTCAGAACGCTGATACGGTGAACATGCCATGCGAATTCTGGTTTCCAGAGAATGCAATCCAGCACTCCTCTTGCTGCCGAAGGGGTCATGCATGGGTATGTCATGCGCTCTACTTTCAGGTCAGGGCGAGTGAAACACGCAAACTCTCCCCACACCTTGATTGCAACTGCATTTTCATTCATAGGTTCTCCTTTCTTAGAAAACAGTATTGATATCTTCTGGTGACAGTCCGACCTCCGAATCATAGGAGCCATGCCAGACGTAGATCGTATCTTTGAAATGCTCAATTTGGTTCGAGTACTTCGTTAGAAATTGAGGGTACACTTGGACGCTAAACTGCTGCAATTTTCTCAAATGTTCTCTTGTGATGAAGAAGTTCTTCTCAATGTCCTTGAGCAACGACTCGCTTTCTTCGGAGTAACTTCTGATAAACAACGACGTGGTTGGCGAGTCTATCAGCCTGAAATTCTCCGCAACGGTTTTAAAATTTCCTTTCCTTCGATTTTCTGTTATCTGATACCTGTCGGTGTCGACGAAGAGACTTAATGATTCATAGTACTTTTCAAATGAAGTCGCCTCATGGAGTATGCTTGGGTTGTCTCGAATCATTCGCATAGCGAGATCAGCAGCAGCCTTGTACGTTTTGTCTGGCATCTTGTGGTCCTCCAAATTGAAGAGAACAACGCGACCCTTCTTCAGCCTGCCATTTCTGTTGCATCTGCCTGCCGCCTGAATGACGGCATCAAGCGGAGCGATTGCTCGATACACGCAGGGAAAATCCAGATCAACACCTGCCTCGACCAATTGTGTTGAGACGACTGCAATCCGTTTCCTGCTTTTCGGATCCAAATCAGCAATAATGTTCTTGATGGTCTTCTTGCGATGTTGCGGGCACATGGAAGTTGATAAGTGATAGTAGCTGTCATGCGTGTTCAACTGTGAAAGCGATTGAAAGATGCTGCGAGCGACTGTCTTAGTGTTTACCACTACGAGAAATGAATTTCTTTCCTTCGATAAACTTGTGATGACTCTGTCGAGGGGTACTTCCTTTAGCTTGTTCAATTGTATGTAGCTCACGCGTTGAGTTGCGTTGAAGTAAACTTCAGGGTTTTCAATCAGGGGTTGTATGGATTCTATTCCATCGAAGTTCTCTCGTTTCGCAAACGCTGGCTGCGTTGCGGTGCAAAATAGAAATGATGTTCGCGCCAACTGGTTGAGATTCTTCAGCAACACAATGATTGGCTCCGCGTAGTGTTTTGGTAATGATTGCACTTCGTCAAAAATCACTACTGATTCAGCGACGTTGTGATTCTTCCTGCATTTGAATGGGCGATTACTGAACAAGGATTCGAAAAACTGGACGGAAGTAGTCACAATAATCGGCGGATCCCAATTTTCGCACGCCAATCGCTTTGCCAAATCTTTGTCTTGCCCCACCGCATTTTCATCGTAAGAATCGCTTTTCGGATCTTCCCCAACGATCCCAGAATGATGTTCAAGAACAGTATCTTCGCCAAATATGTCTTTCAGAATTCTTGCTGTTTGATCAATTATGTTGATGTAGGGCAGCACGATGATGACACGTTTCAATCTATAATGCCGAGCGTGCAACAACGCCCAATATATTGATGTGAGCGTCTTCCCCAAACCAGTTGGCAATTGGAGAGAGAAGAATCCGAGAGGAGAAGCATATTTGCGCGTCGCGGAATTGCGCGCTTCCGTTCTCAACTGATTTATTTTTCCACTCGTCGGCAACTCGGCGAAGCTCCTCTCAAGGCTTGCAATCATCGCATCATGATTCAGCGGCTGGCTCGGTCGGGCTGACGAAAGCTCACGTTTGAAATGATTCTCTGTATCCAGCCAGTCAGCGTCCGTCAATGCACTGAACATCAATCGAGTCAAGCACTCAATCAACAGCTTGTCTTTGATGTCAACACGTTTTGCCTCACTGAGGGTTGTTTCGAGGTCTGCGAATTCCAGACGAAACCGTCTTTCGACCTCTGATATTTCATCCAAATTTTCTGCGAGCAATTCTAAAGCGGAAACAAGCTCCTCCGTGTCGGGCAATCCAGCATGGTGTCCTTTGATGACAAAGGGCAGAGGGATGTGCTCGCGTGCAAGGGTTCGAGCAATGAACGCACCGATTCCTGCGTGAGGGGTTTTGGGCTTGCCCCATTCAAGGTACTTCTGGAAATTCGATTGGTACTTCCCGACATCGTGAAAAATGCCAGCGAGATAAAACATCCAATCGAATTCTCTCTTCGGAACAAAGGACTGTGCGAGAGCTGCTGTTCGTCGAAGGTGTTCCTCGAGCTTGTGCTTTTCTCCTTGAGGATTTTCTGAATGTGCAAAATACAAGTGTCAATCCCTTTCCTTCTCTATTCTTTTCTTTCAGATGGCATTTGGGCTTTCGTGCGCGAGAGAATCACTCATCACTATCTCTCCCTCACATCCTCCCCATCATCCCCGCCTTCAACCCGCGAACAGCCCCAAGCCTCTTGCGCTCCCGAATGCTTATCCCCAATGCTTTGCCGAGCGGCGCGAGCGCGGCGGCGTACTCTGCGCGTTTTACAAAAACCGTTTCGGGCAGAAAGCCGTGGCGTTCCACTGAAGTGCAAATTGCATCGGCAAGAATTTGTTGCGCGGACATTTCGGGCGCTGCGGGCTCTGCCGTGAGAGCAAGTCCGCTCGCGTGCTGACAGATGGCTGCAAGGCGAATGAAATACGGACGTTCAGCATCGTACACCGCCGAGGGTAGAAAAAATACGTCCGCTTCCCACGGACTGTCGGGCTTGGTTTGCTTCGCGCGTATTGCATTGATGCGCGCAAGGTTGAGTACAGGCGGCGGCGCGGGAACTTGTTCGAGAATGGGCAACGGTTCCCACTGTGCCGAGAATTTTTCGGATGCGTTCCCGCCATTCGGCTCTGCAGAATCGGTGAGAGGCTCGTACATCAAACACTCGCCATCGCGAGCGGAGTGTCCGATTTCGCCGCTCACGATTCTCTCGAGATGACGACAGCCGGCATTCAAACCAAGCGTCAGAAATCGCGCTTCCTCTTCATTGAGAAACCACGGCGCGTACGCAGGCACGAGGCTACGGAACTGGGGCCACGCCGTTTTTCCTTTGAACGCGAGTCCCAGCTGTTTGATCACGGCATGATCCTCCCGCTCGAGATCGCTCCGCTCGCCAAGATCGAGCTTGAGACAGTTTTGCAACGCGAAGAAATCTTCACTCTCGAAGTCAAACGAGTCTTCCACGAGGCGGCGATACATGGCAAACCCTTCAGCGCCGCGGTACAGCACGAAGCCAAAGAGTGTTCCCTCGCTCCCCATGAAACATCCAAATCCTGTCGCGCCGCTCGCTGGATCGCGCACGCCGATGAGGTCGGTACCGCCGAGTGCTTGCCAAGGCTTTAGCGCTTTGACTCGCTCGGCTGCTGCGTAGAGATTTTTCCATGTTTCCATCGAAACGTTGGGGACGGCCGGTTTCATATTGAGTGATTCCTTTTTTGTTGGCTTTTCGAACGATGCAATCATGCACTTGGGAAAGTCGCAACGGGAGAGTTGCGTTGTCCTTGCACGGTACAAGATATGTACATCGCGAATTGTTGAGCAGTTCATTCTTTACCTACTGAATCCAACAAAAGAACGAATGGCCATCTGCCCCTGTCTTGCAGTTGTCATGGGGAGCGAGTTGCGAAGGTATGACATTTCCACCTCGCTGCCCAAGAATATAGCTCACCCCGTTGCAAAAAACAAGTCTGACATCGGCGCGAGTTTATCCATTTCTTCGATTGGACCTACAAGTTCGAATTCGGAAACTGATGAATCGGTTTTTACTTCATGTCGTTGTTTCAGGGGGCCGTCCAAAAATCATTTACGCGCGGAGCGAAGCAATCTGCAAATGAATGGATTGCTTCGTCGCTGCGCTTCTCGCAATGACATTTTGAGAGCTTTCTGGACAGCTTCTTTAACACGCAAATCGTGCGCGATTTTTGTACCATGAGTGGAGACGCTTATGATACCATGACGGAAAGCCTTGCCCCTCTCTTCTTCGATTCCACGCGCGCCACTCGCACGCTCACCAAGCTTCACGAACTCTTCATCACGTCCGGCAGCAGTTTTTCCATCGAAGAATTCTCCAACGCGCTTCATGCGCAGCTCGCCGCATCGCCTGACGCCGATATGGCTCTGACAAATCTCCTGCGCTACTCGGAAGCGGTGTTCAGCAAAGAAGCATTGTTCAATGACCTGCTCCGCTATCCTATTCAATTCGAATTGTTGATGAAGCTGCTCGGCTTCTCGCAATACTTCTCGGACATTCTCGTGCGCGACCCGGAGCTGTTCCGATGGCTCACCGCGTCGGATTCTCTCGTCAATCCTCGTACGGGAAGTTTTCTCCTCAGCGAAACGGAGCGAGCGTTGCGCATTTTTCAGAAGCCGGAACGCAAGCTCGATGCGTTGCGGCGCTTGTATCGGAGGGAAATTCTTCGCGTCGGTGCGCGGGATATCTTGGGAGAGGCAAACCTGCAAACAGTGACGGCGGAACTTTCTCTTCTTGCAGATGCGATGGTGGACGCGTGCAG
>JANNUB010000544.1:0-1863 GCA_031394795.1 Ignavibacteriota bacterium
CTGCACGCGGGAAGGAATGAGGCTTTGCCAGCGAGGGTTTTCGCGGGAATCCTCGCTGGCCCCATATTCCGCACCCTTGGTCACGGGGCTGGATTGGCAAGGCTTGCCGTGACGACTGGATTATATGCAGGTCGTCGCCGCGAAGCGCGCTTGACCATCCCCGTAACATTTCGATGACACCTCGATGCGACACCTCTGCCTTGCCCCAACTCCGTCCGCGACTCTTTCGGGGAGGATCCCGATGGCCGCCTTTACCTGGCGCGGTCTCGTGCCGTCGCAGCACGACGTGCTCAACCTCGGGCCGTTGGCTTTGATCCAGCCGCTCATCGACCGGCTCGACATCGAGGCCATCATCGATCGGCACCTGCCGCCCGACCCGCAGCAGGAATTCTCCCACGGCCAGGTGCTCCGCCTGCTGCTGATGGCACGCCTGTGTCAGCCC
Source organism: Ignavibacteriota bacterium (assembly GCA_031394795.1). GTDB lineage: Bacteria > Bacteroidota > Ignavibacteria > UBA10030 > UBA6906 > CAADGV01. Next base: position 443 of record JANNUB010000544.1, read on the forward strand.
ACGGCCCTGGTCAACGTTGCCCAGTGGGCCCAAAAGACCGGCGCCGACATCCTCAGCAACATTCCCGCCGATAAACTCAACGACGACCGCCTGGGCCGCGCACTCGACGCCTTCTTCGACCACCGTCATTCCGTCCTCGGCAGCGTCACCGCCCAGGCGCTGCAGCTGACCGGCTTGACGCTCGACCGCCTGCACTTCGACCCCACGCACCTGGTCCTGAGCGGCGCCTATGACACCGCCCAGCCACGCCTGCTTCCCGCGCCGCTCACCGGTGACACCCAACTGTCACCTGCCCACATCTGCCACGGCTACAACGCCGACACCAAGATGATCCAGGCCGGCCAGCTCGCCATCGTCGATGACCTGGGCGCGGTGCCCGTGTTCGCTCACTGCCTCGACGGCAACCGCAACGGCCATCCCGCCATCCAACAAACCTTCGACCTCGCCAACCACTACCTGAACTTGCCCGACAACGTGCTGATGATCTCCGACCGCGGCACCTGCTCGGTCGAACACATCGCCCGCTTACATCGCCACGGCCATCAGGCGTTGTGTGCCGCCCCGTGGCAGGACTACCGCGCCCTCTACGACGCCCACGCCGACCAACTGAACTGGCAGCAGGCCAGTTTTCTGTCCATCGAGCAGCAGCGCCGCCGCCTGACCGACTCGACACTGCCCCGCGACCATTACGAAATCGCCGTCTTGCGGCACACGCTCATCGACCCCACCGACCAGAACGAAATCCCCGCGCGGCTGATCTTCGTCTACAGCACCGCCGACGAACGCGAGTGCCGCCAGCGCCGCCGCGACAACATCGCCAAGATCCAGACCGGCCTGGAACAGCTCCAGGGCAAAATCCAGCGCGGCCATCCGCAATGCACCACGGCCAGCATCCTCAAGCAGATCGGCCGACTCCTGGGCAAGCGGGCCGCCGCCCGCTATTTCACCTGGCAACTGGTGCCGCTGTCGCCCGAGGAACGGGCCGCCTTGCCGCCGCCAGGACGCGGCTGCCTCCGGCCGACCCAGCGCCTGGAGTTCCACCACGACCCCGCCGCCGCCCAGGCCGACGAACGTCACGACGGCCGGGCGGTGCTCGTGACCACGGCGTCGCTCCAGCACAGCTGCGACCGGCTGTTCACCATGTACAAGGAGCAAAACTACGTCGAACTGCTGCACCATCAGTGGAAAACGCCACTGGAAGTCAGTCCGGTGTTTCTCAAGTCGCCGCGGCGCGTCGAAGCCCTGGTCTGCTTGCTGCAACTCGCCTTGCAAGCCTATCAAGTCCTGGAACGGCTCTACCGCCAAAGTGTCCCGGCCGAGGCGCCGCCGCCCGAACAACGGATGACGACCGAACAACTGCTCCGCGTCTTCGAGGTGTACGGCCTGTTGGTGCGCAACACGGCCTGCGGCCGCGTCGTGCA
>JANNUB010000133.1:0-26511 GCA_031394795.1 Ignavibacteriota bacterium
CCGTCATTCTCTACACCAAGAATCAAATCATCCGCGCAAAAACTCCGGGTCAGCGGGAGTATCTTCACGCGCTGAAGAAGAATGACATCGTGTTTGCGGTCGGTCCCGCAGGCACGGGCAAAACATACATTGCCGTCGCGCTCGCCGTCGCGAGTTTGAAGAATAACGAGATTACAAAAATCGTCTTGACGCGCCCAGCCGTCGAGGCGGGCGAGAGTCTTGGCTTTCTGCCCGGCGACTTGAAAGAAAAAATTGACCCGTATCTTCGTCCGCTCTACGATGCATTAGACGATATGATTCCCGCAGAGAAACTGCGCAATTATGTTGAGAAGCGCGTGATTGAAATTGCGCCGCTCGCGTACATGCGCGGCAGGACATTGAACAACGCGTTCGTGATTCTCGATGAAGCGCAGAACGCGTCGGCGATGCAGATGAAAATGTTCCTCACGCGGCTCGGTCCGAACTCCCGCGCCATCATCACCGGCGATGTGACGCAAATTGATCTGCCGACGAAATCAGCTTCCGGGCTCGTGCAGATTCAGGAGGTTCTCAAGGCGATTGACGGGATTGCGTTCGTCTATTTTGATCGGAACGACGTTGTACGGCATCGGCTTGTAAGGGACATTATTGACGCGTATGAGAAGTATCAGAATGGAGAGAAGAAGATTTGAACCTGCAGAGGCAATCGAAATCCTGAAAGCAAGCATCGTAGTGATCGAAATTAGAGGTTCGAAAGTTCGGGAAGCAGACGAGCGCTGTGAGATACAGCGGCGATTTCAATTATTTCGGGTTTTATGCGATAAATGATTCGATAGTTGCCGAAAATGCGCTCGCGAATTTCTTTGGTGTTGTATTCAGGCACGACTCTGCCGGCATTCGGCATAGTTGGAATAGACTTGATGATGGTAACGACTCGTTGAGCAAATCGAGTTGCGTAGAACTGAGAATCAATCGAGATACGATTGCATGTGCTCTCAAGGTCATTGATTGCGTGCGGCGCCCATCTTATTGATTTAGCCATTTCGCCAGACGCCGTTCAACTTCCTTGTGGGGGACGCCTTTGCCTTCGTCCAATTCTTTCAAGCCCTGGTCCACTTGCATCTTGAAGTAAAGCTCTTCCATCACATCATCAACGGTTGCCGTATCGGGGAGGTTTTGTACAATTTCGATGATTTGTTTTTTTGTTTCACTCATTGCGTTTTCCTTTCTCTTGGATGAAAGTATAGCATTCTTCTACCTTGCACGCAAGAGTCATACGTGGTTTTTCTTCGCCTCATTCCATAACCCATCCATCTCCTCAAGATTCGAATCGTGCACATCCTTTCCTTTGCGTTTTAGTTCGCGCTCGATGTATTGAAAACGCCGCGTAAATTTCTCAACCGTTCCACGCAACGCACCCTCAGGCTCAACGCCGATGAACCGCGCATAATTCACAAGCGCAAAGAGGAAATCGCCGAACTCTTCTTCCTTTTTCTTTCGTTTTTTTTTCTTGAGCGCTTGCTTGAATTCTTCCACCTCCTCGCGGACTTTTTCCCACACATCCTTCTCGTGTTTCCAATCAAAACCGACCTTCGCCGCCCGCTCCTGAACTCGCAAAGCTCGCTGCAACGCGGGAAGCTGTTTGGGAACACCGTCGAGAATTGATGTTCGCCCTTCCAGCATCTTCAGTTTTTCCCAGTTCTTTTTCACAGCGTGCGCATCGTCGAGCTTTTCGTTGCCTCCGTGAGGAGTCTCGACGAGTCGATCTACGATCCCGTAGGGAGTCGTCGACCTTCGGACAAACACGTGCGGGTGGCGGCGAATCAGCTTGTCGGTGATTTCGCCGATGACCTCTTTCAGCGAAAACTCCTTCGCCTGTTCCGCCATCGTTGCGTGCATGACGACGTGCAGAAGCAAATCGCCCAACTCCTTTTTCAGTTCGTCGAGATTGTTTTCATCAAGGGCTTCGACCGTTTCATACGCTTCTTCAATGAGACTATGACGAATGGACTGATGCGTCTGCTCTCTGTCCCACGGGCACTCTGCGCGCAAACGGCGGACGATTTTTACAAATTCTTGGAAGTCATCGGTTGGAACACGCGGATATTTTGTTTTCTTCAAACGGAGGAAACTCCTTTCTATAATTTTTTTGAATGTGTCTGCCCGCCAAACTGATTCCAGCCAAAGCTGGTTCCTGCCAAGCTGGTTCCAGCCAAACTGATTCCAAGATGAGGGAGGTGGTTTTCAACTTAGAGAAATCGAGTCTATGTTGCAACGAACTGAACCCTTATCTATATTGATCGCAACGTCGTCCCCCGTTTTTTTTAATCACACCAAAATGAAATCAATCAGAGTTTTAGCGGTTCTCCTTTCCATCGCTATGCTCACGTGCGCACAACGCGATGAAGTGGATTTGATTCTCTCCAACGGAGTTGTCTATACCGTGAACGACGCGATGCCGCAGGCAAAAGCCATCGCGATTCGCGGCGGCAAAATCGTCGCCGTCGGTTGGAATGAAGAAATCAAAACACGATTCAATGCAAAAACAATCATTGACCTGAAAGGCAAAGCCGTCTTCCCGGGCTTTACCGATGCGCACGCGCATCTCGAAGGACTCGGCTCTTCGCTCGTCAATCTCAATCTCGAAGGAACAACATCTATCGCGGAAATCCAGAAACGTGTTGCTGAACGAGCGGCGACGCTTCCCGCCGGCGCGTGGCTTCGCGGTCGCTCATGGGACCAAAACGATTGGGAGGTAAAAGAATTCCCGACGCATCAAATGCTCGATGACGTCGCGGGCAGCCGTCCGGTTTTCTTGAGACGAATTGATGGACACGCCGGATGGGCAAATCAAAAGGCGCTTGACATCGCCACAATTTCAAAATCAACAAAAGACCCCGCCGGCGGAAAAATTCTTCGCGACGCGGCTGGAAATCCCACCGGTGTGCTGATTGACAACGCGATGGATTTGGTTGGTGCGGTAATGCCGTCGCCGACTGCGGAAGAGAGGACGGTGTACATCGAGAAAGCCGTGCAAGAATGTCTGCGCTTCGGTTTGACGGAAATCCACGACATGGGGGTAGACGCGGAACTCATTGGCATCTACAAAAAACTCATTGAGGAAAAACGATTTCCGTTTCGTGTGTACGCTGCGATTGACGGAATCAACAAGACATGGAGAGAATATCAAAATCGTGAACCAGAAATCGGGAAGTACGACAATCGGCTGACCGTTCGCGCATTGAAGCTGTACGCCGACGGCGCGCTTGGCTCGCGCGGAGCTGCACTTCTTGAGCCGTACTCCGACGATAAGAAAAACAAAGGGCTGCTCCTGACGTCACTCGACACGCTGAAAAAAGCAGCACGCGATGCGCTCGACAAAGGATATCAAGTCTGCACTCATGCAATTGGCGATAGGGCGAACAGGGAAGTCCTCAACATCTACGAGTCGGTGTTGAAGTCGAATGAAGTCAAGGCGAAAGCCGCGCGCTTCCGTGTTGAACACGCGCAAGTCGTAGACGTTGCCGACATTCCGCGATTCGGCAAGCTTCATGTGCTTGCCTCCATGCAGCCGACGCATTGTACGTCGGATATGTATTGGGCGGAAGAGCGCGTCGGTGGCGAAAGAATTAAGGGAGCGTACGCGTGGCGCTCGATGATTGACAGCGGAGCGGTGCTTCCGTGCGGCTCGGATTTCCCCGTCGAGAGTCCGAATCCTTTGCTCGGCTTTTACGCTGCAATCACGCGGCAGGACAGCAAAGGATTTCCTGATGGGGGGTGGTACCACGACCAGCGCATGACGCGACCCGAAGCGCTGAAGGGCTTTACCCTCTGGGCTGCATACGCCGCATTTGAAGAGAACCTGCGCGGGTCCATCGAACCCGGAAAGCTCGCCGATCTCGTCGTTCTCTCCAACGACATCATGCAATGCGAGCCGAAAGAGATTCTCGATACGAAAGTGTTGTACACGATTGTCGGCGGAGAAGTCGCGTACGACGGCGAAATCTCAATTGCCCACTAATCACACGAATTGACGCGAATGTTTCGAAAGATCAAAACTCAAGGACACAATCTCCATAACCCATTCGTGCGGATTCGTGTAGATTCGTGGGAGGAAAATGCCGCTTCTGATTTGGAGTGCAGTTGAAGCAGTTCATGCCCGCAGAAGTCGAGAAGCGAAATTTCGTTCTGAATGTTGTTGAAGGTGCGTTCTTCTCCGCGTCGGCAGGCTTCATGTCTGCGCAAACAATGTTGCCCGCGCTCGTCGTCAAGTTAGGCGGAAGCAACATCGAGGTCGGAGCGATTGGCGTCATCACCGCGGTCGGTTTGTTCCTGCCACAAATTTTCGCTGCGCGCTACGTCGAAACGCACGCGTGGAAAAAACCCTGGGCGGTGAAGTACGGACTCATTCAACGCATCGTCGTGCTGTTGTCGGGGTTGAGCGTGCTTGCATTCGGCGGACACGAGCCGCGCACTGCGCTTTGGATGTTCCTCACGTTGTTCGCGCTGAATCAAATCATGCTCGGCGTAACGACGCCCGGCTGGTTCGAGATGTTCGCGAAAATGGTTCCGGTACACAAACGCGGGCGGCTCAGCGGCGTCCGCAGTTCCATCGGGGGCGTCGGCGCGTTTCTCGGCGGCATCGCGCTCACATGGTATCTGACGCGTTTTGATTTTCCCCTCAGCTATTCTCTCGCGATATTCAGCGTCTTCGCTCTGCAAGCGGCGTCCATCATCGTTCAAACGTACTTGATTGAAGAAGAGCCAAGCCCGGTCGTCGAGCGCAAACCGTTCTTCGCATTCTTGAAACAGTTGCCGAATATTTTGCACGAGAACATCCCGTTCAGAAATTTTCTCATCGCCACCGTCGTGCAAATTATCGCGACCATGCCCGTCGGTTTTTATACGGTCTACGCGCTTCAGAGATTTTCTGCGAACGAGTCAATGGTCGGCGCATTTACGCTCGCAATCGTTGCAGTGCAAGTCGTAAGTTCTCTCGGAATCGGCTATATTGTCGATCGACGCGGGAACAAGCTCGCGCTCGTCATTGCCGCTTGCGCGTTGTTCTTAGCAAACGTGTGCGCGGTGTTCGCGCCGTCACTTGACTGGTTCATGCCGGTGTTTATCTTTCTCGGAATCAACCTCGGCATCGAAATGCTCGCCCGCTACAACATCGCCATTGAGTATGGCCCAACGGAACAACGCGCAATGTACGTTGGCATGATGAACACGATCATCGCACCATTCTATCTGGTTGCCCTGATCGGGGGTGCGGCGAGCGATGCCTTCGGCTACGCGACGGTGTTCTGGATCGGAACGATTGCCTCGGTCATCGGCATTGCACTCATGCTTTTCAAAGTGACGGAACCGAGAACGCTGCAGCGCGCAGGCAAAACCTAATTTTTTTTCACGCGCAGACATAATGGGGGTATGTATGCAAACCGCGAAACAGAAAGATGTTACCATCCGTTTCGTTTCGACAAACATGTCGCTGGAATCAAGGTCCGGACATCAGGTCCGCACACTCACCGAGCGGCATATCTGCGATTGGCTCGTGAAGCATCGCACACCGCATCAGCACGCCAGCGAGGTGTACATCGTGCGCGCTGCATCCAACAGCTCCCCGTCGCTATTCGTTCCGGATGTTGTGCTGATGCAAAAAACCGCCGACGGAAGAACGATCATCATCGAATCAGTCCACAGCTTTGCGCCCAAGCGCGGCGGCCTCAAGACGCTGGGCGCGTTCCGCAAACAGTACGGCGAGCACTTCTTCATCATCGCCGTTGGCAAGAAAGCGACACTCGACGGCCTCCCGAAGAATATTGCCGATCTGCGCATTGAGCTCGAATCTCTCGACACATTGGAAAAGAGATTAGAGAAGCTCATAGCCTGAAGGAACCCTATACCTCTGACTTTTGCTTTTCATTGACGCCGCGTTTATATTAGACTCCATGAACGCAGTGCTTTCCCCTCTCGACGAGTCGAGTCTTCGACCGAGAAACCGTTGGACCGTTCTCTCGCTCATTGATTGGTCAACGCAGCACCTCTCGCAACAAGGTTTCGACGAAGCGCGATTGCACGTTGAGATCCTTCTCGCGTACACACTCAATTTCTCCCGACTTCAACTCTACACCCATTTCGACAAGCCTCTTGCCCCCGATGAACTTTCGCGTTTCAAAGAACTATTCAAACGCCGACTCGCGCACGAACCTCTGCAATACATCATCGGCGAAACGGAATTCATGGGGCTTCCGTTGTTCGTGGACTCACGCGTTCTCATTCCTCGTCCCGAAACCGAACAACTTGTGGAGCGAGTGCTTGACGCAATCAAATCTCTCAACAAAGAAAAAGTCGCAGTGCTCGACATCGGCACAGGCTCAGGCAACATTCCGATTGCCGTCGCGAAGTTTGCACCGAAGGCAAATATCACGGCGATGGACGTGAGCGCTGATGCTCTTGCCGTTGCAAAAGAAAATGCAAGCCGCAACGGCATCGGCAATATCAATTTTGTTCGCGCAGATATTTTTTCCGACACCCTTCCGCCGAAAACGTTCGACGTCATCGTTTCAAACCCTCCGTACATTGCGCTCAAAGAATTTCTCTCTCTTCTACCCGAAGTCCGCGACTTCGAGCCGCGCATCGCTACGACGGATGAAGGCGACGGACTCAAATTCATTCGACGGATAGCCTACGTCGCCGTGCAACAGTTGAATGATGGGGGATTTCTTTTGATAGAAATCGCGTACAATCAATCGGAACAAGCGGCACACATCCTCCAGCAGGCAGGTTTGAGGGATGTCGAAGTGTTTCAAGACTTCGCCGGGCATCCACGAATTCTCTCCGCTCGAAAAGCATGAGAGCCGTTGTCCAGCGCGTCAGCGAAGGAAGCGTGACGATTGACGGGAAAGTTCACGCGGCAATCGGCAAAGGGTTCGTCATTCTCCTCGGCATCAAAACCGGCGACACGAAGGAGGACGCGTTGTTTCTCGCGGACAAATGTGCCGGACTTCGAGTGTTTGAAGATGACGGCGGCAAGATGAACTTGAGTTTGAATGATGTCGGCGGGAGTGTGATTGTTGTTTCGCAATTCACTCTCTATGGCGATGCGCAGAAAGGAAACCGTCCAAGTTTCATCGAAGCAGCCCGACCGGAAGAGGCGGAACCGCTCTACAATATTTTCGTTGCCAGAATGAAATCTCTTCTCGGCGAAAGTAAAGTCGGCACCGGAGTTTTTCGTGCGATGATGGAAGTGAAGATTGTGAATGATGGACCGGTGACGATTTTGATTGAAAGCAAGTGAAAGGTTCAGGGTTCAAGGTTCAAGTTGCAGGTTAGAAATATTTTCCCTGAACCCTGAACCCGAACAGCAAAAGTTGGATGCTACATGCGAGTGTTAATGCTCTTCCTCGACGGTGTCGGGCTTTCCATCATAGTCCTCATGTTTCAAACGCGACGAAAAAACATATCCAGCAAGTTTGCTTTTGATCTTGTGATTCAACATTATTGAGTTAAAGAGTTGGAGGAACACATGGAGACAATCACCTACTCACAGATTCAAGAAATGGTTTTGCATTTACCAGCGTCTAAGCTTGCGGCGGCGTACAGCTTCCTGAGGGAGTTGTTGGGAAAGGAGCAGAATGCAACAACCCCTGAACAAGACTTCCTTCAATTGCCGTTGGAAGCCCGGCGACAAGTCATGATGGAACAAGCGAACCAACTGCACGCTCACTATGCGGAACGCGAGGCGGAGCGCGAGGCATGGCAGGCTGGAGATTTTGTTGATGAAAATTAGTCGGGGAGATATTTGGTTAGTGAACCTTGACCCAACGGTTGGCGCTGAAATCAGAAAAACGCGACCTGTGGTCGTCGTGAGTTCCGACGCCGTGGGAGTTCTGCCCGTCAAGTTAGTCGCTCCGATTACAGAATGGAAAGATTATTTGACGAAGAACATTTGGCATGTAAGAGTCGAATCGGGTCTGGGGAGCGGCCTAACAAAACTCTCCGCTGTTGATGCCCTTCAACTACGCGGAGTTGACGAGAAGCGATTCGAACGAAAACTCGGTGTTGTGCCCGACTCAGTGATGCGTTCGATTGTTCAGGCAATCGCGGCGGTCATCGAATATTGAGTTTGGCGGACGCCTCAATCATTTTTAACCAAGATTTTCTCTTGCGGGTTAACCTTGCGCATCCTCATGCTTTTCCTCGACGGCGTCGGCATCGGCGTTGACGACCCAAGCATCAATCCCTTTTTCCGCGCCAAGCTCTCAGCTCTACGCTCTCTGCTCAACGAAGAACTTCCATCGCTTTCACGACTGTTCATTCAAAACGGAAAAGCAACATGCCTTCCTCTCGGCGCGACGCTGGGCGTTGAAGGCTTGCCGCAAAGCGGAACAGGACAAACGGCGCTCTTCACCGGCGTGAACGCGCCGCAGCTCATCGGCAAGCATTTCGGTCCCTATCCGTACTCGACGCTCCGACCAATCATCGAAGAGAAAAATATTTTTCGTCGGTTGAGAGAAGCGGGCAAGCGTGTCTGCTTCGCGAACGCGTATCCACAAAAGTTCTTCGATTACTTCAAAGACAAACAAACTCGCCTCACTGTTACAACGCTTTCATGTAGTTACAACAACATGCCCCTTCATCAATCCGACTCGCTCGAAAAACGGAAAGCGATTTCTGCCGACATCACGAACGCAGGCTGGGCGAAGATGGGCTATCCACATATTCCGCTCATTGATGCGGCAGAAGCGGGACGACGCCTCGTCCGTTTGTTGGATGAAAACGATTTCGTGCTCTTTGAATATTGGCGAACAGACAAAGCCGGTCACTCCGAAAACATGAGTGAAGCAGTCGCCGCGCTTGAGTTATTCGATGGAACGCTTGGCGGCATTCTCGAAACGCTTGATACATCCGATTCGCTTCTCCTCGTCACGAGCGACCACGGCAACATCGAAGACATGACGACGAAGGTGCACACGCGTAATCCCGTACCCGCGATTCTTTACGGACATCGTCATGAGGAGTTTGCGCGGGCGCTTCTCGTCCAGCCGGACCTCGCGAACGTTACGCCGGCGATTCTTCAATTCATTGCCGAAACCGCTGCTGTAAAATAGTCTCTTCAGCCAATGCAGAAGTTTTCCATTCATTCTGTTCCCGTGCTTGTTGTTGCGACGTTGTTCGCCGTCGGAATCATTGTTGGGAAGAACGTCGGGCTTGAATTGTGGGCGTACGTTGCTGGCGCAATCGGTCTGTTCGCCTGTGTTTTGGTTTTGATTTCAAAGTCAAACCAGAGCAATAGTTCATTCGTGTTTCCATCACTTATTCTTCTCGTTATCCTCGGCGGCGCGGCGAAGTATCGCTTCGACGCAACAGCAACGCCGCCGCTCCCGGAATCTTTTCTGAAGAAACAAATTACCGTTGTCGGCAAGATCCTTGAATCATCGGCAACGCTGGAAAACCGAACGCGGTTTCTTTTCCAGCTCGAAGCGATTCAGGATTCTGACGTCGAGCTTTTAGCTCCACCGAACGTTCTCGTTACCGTCATTAGGCAGCGGAAAGATTCCGTTGATATTTCGTTTCGTTACGGTAACAGAATTCAATTGACGGGACAACTCTATCGCCCTTCGGCTGAACGAAATCCCGGCGAGTTCAACTCTCGCGCATACTACGAAGCGCAAGGCATCGCGCTGATGATGCGGGTGAAAGGCTATCGCAACGTCGCCATCCTTGATTCGACCTTCTCCGGCGGCGCGTATGATTGGACGATGCGCAGCGTCGTGCTTCCGGTTCGTCGGTACATTCTCGCGCTGACCGACTCGACGGTACGCGGCGAAGAAGGGGAACTGCTCAAAGGAATTTTCATCGGCGAGCGGGGCGGCATTCCGTACTCGACGCGTCTCGCGTTCACGAACTCCGGCATCGCGCACATTCTCGCCGTCTCCGGCTCGAACGTCGTCGTGGTGTTCGCGTTTTTCATGACGATGTTCACGCTGCTGAGAATTCCTCGCACGGCAAACATCATCCTCACGGCGTTCGGCTTGCTCTTTTATATGCTGCTCACGGGAAGCCAGCCGCCGATTGTCCGCGCAACCATCATGGCGCTCGTGATGATGTTCGGAAAACTTCTCGGCGAAAAATCGAACGCGCTCAATTCGCTCGGCGTTGCAGCAATAATCATTTTTCTGTTCGATGCGCGACAATTGTTCGACGTCGGTTTTCAGCTATCGTTTCTCGCAGTCTTCTCGCTCGCATACTTCTTTCCAATCGCAAGAAGTTGGTTGCCAAAGGTTGAACAAACGAATGTGTGGAGGAAATTGCTTGTCGGAGGAATGGAGCTGGTTGTCGTTACGTTTGTAGCGACCATCGGCACGTTGCCCCTCATCGCGATATATTTCGGGAGAGTCTCCGTTGTCGGACTTCTCTCGAATGTTGTCGTCGTTCCTCTCGTTGGCGCGAACGTTGTTCTCGGTTTTGTCTCATCGTTGTTCGGCTGGTTCAGCTTCTTCGTTGCCGATGCGTTTGCGGCGGTGAATTGGGCGTTGCTCAAATTCTGTTTATGGATTGCAAAGTTCAGCGGAAATCTCTCGTGGGCGTACATTGACACGCTGCAGTTTCGCCCCATCCATGCGATTCCATTTTATCTCGCATTGCTGGCGGTGTTTCATGTTCATTTCAAAAACCTTGCGCGCAACATATCCATCGGGTTCGTCGCATCGTTGAATCTGCTGCTCATTGCCCCTACAGGCTCCTTCGACAAATCTATCGAGGGAAGACTCCGCGTGAGTTTCATAGACGTCGGTCAAGGCGACGGCGCGTTGATAGAATTTCCGAACGGACAAACAATGCTGATTGATGCGGGCATGAAAGCGGAAGAATACGACGCGGGCGAACGCATCGTGACGCCATTCTTGAAACGTCGCGGCATCTCAACCATTGATTATCTTGTCGCGTCGCATCCGCACGGCGACCACATCGGCGGAGCGCCCTATGTCTTCAAGGAGTTTGACGTGAAGGAAGTGATTGAAAGCGGTCAACCGGCGCGAGACCCGATTTATCTTGAATACATTCAATCAATAAAAAATGAAAAATGTAAAACAACAAATGTTCGGATGAGAGATTCGCCGCTTTCGATAGGTGGAGCGAAGCTGTATTTCCTGTATCCGACTGAGACGTTCATTGACAAAGATACGACGCACGCGCACGAGAATTTGAACAACACCTCTGTCGTGTTCAAGCTCTGCTTCGGCGAGACTTCGGTTCTTTTCACGGGCGACGCGGAGCGTGAATCGGAAGAAGAGATGATTCGTCTGCATGGGAATTTTCTTGAAGCAACAATTCTGAAAACAGGACACCATGGGAGCATCACGAGCAGTACGGAAGAGTTCGTGAATCTCGTGAAGCCAAAGTATGCAATCATTTCCTGCGGGCTGAACAACAAGTTCAATCATCCATCGGATGAAGTGATGGAAAGATTTCGCGCAATGAATGTGGAGACGCTTCGCACGGACGAGGAGGGCGCGATTATTTTTGAAACGAACGGGGAGAAGTTTGAGCGAATTGAATGGCGGTGATTTTCCACCACAAAGGCAACAGAAAAACCGGGAATATAATGATGGAGCCATTTATGCCGCCCGGGACAAGCCAAACAGGGAAAGCGAAACCACAGATTACACGGATTTTCACAGATTAGACTTCAAAGCAGAGGTAGAATCTTGGTCGAATCGAATTCATAAAAAACAATCTGTGGACATCCGTGAAATCTGTGGTTCAGTTTTTCTTTGGTTGCGGCTCTGCCGCGCTGTTATCTCTGTTGCCTCTGTGGTGTCCATGTCAGTTGCATATACTCAACCTCTTGTTTATCATGCACATGATTTGTTGTTGAACTGAAATGTCTGTGAACGACAAAAAGAAAAACTGGGAAGAGAAAAAGGTTCGCCCTGTCGTAGAACGATTCGGCGAGCGTCGAAAAATTTTTCAAACCGATTCCGGCATCAACGTTGAACGGCTCTACTCGCCATCGAACAACGACTACGAGGAGCAAATCGGTTTCCCCGGCGAGTACCCCTTCACGCGCGGCGTCTACCCGACGATGTACCGCGGAAAATTTTGGACGATGCGCCAGTACGCGGGCTTCGGCACGGCGGAAGAATCGAACAAGCGCTATCGTTATTTACTGAGTCAAGGGACGACTGGACTCTCGGTAGCGTTCGATTTGCCGACGCAAATCGGCTACGACAGCGACCACAAGCTTGCTGAAGGAGAAGTCGGGAAAGTCGGCGTCGCGATTGACACGCTCGCCGATATGGAGGTCGTGTTCGAAGGCATTCCGCTGGAGACGGTGACGACTTCGATGACGATCAACGCGACGGCAGCGATTCTGTTGTGCATGTACGTTGCGCTCGCGAAAAAGCAGGGGGCAGACCTCAAAAAAATCTCCGGCACGATTCAGAACGACATTCTCAAAGAATACATTTCCCGCGGCACGTACATCTTCCCGCCTGCGCCTTCGATGCGATTGATTACGAATATCTTTGAGTGGTGCAACGAGACCGTTCCGCGCTGGAATACAATTTCCATCAGCGGCTATCACATTCGCGAAGCCGGTTCGACGGCGGTGCAGGAAGTCGCCTTCACGCTTGCCAACGGCATCGCGTACGTGCAAGCCGCGCTTGATGCGGGACTTGATGTTGACAAATTCGGGGCGCAGCTTTCGTTCTTCTTTAATGCTCACAACAATTTTTTCGAGGAGATTGCAAAGTTCAGAGCGGCGCGCAGAATGTGGGCAAAGATCATGAAGGAGCGGTTCAGCGCGAAGAATGAGGACGCGATGAAGCTCCGGTTTCACGCGCAAACGGGCGGCGCGACATTGACCGCGCAACAGATCGACAACAATATCGTTCGTGTGACGACACAAGCGCTTGCGGCGGTGCTTGGCGGCTGCCAATCGCTGCACACGAACAGCCGCGACGAAGCGCTCGCCTTGCCGACCGAAGCCTCGGCGCGCATCGCGCTACGCACACAACAAATCATCGCACACGAATCGGGCGTTGCCGATACCGTTGACCCAATCGGTGGTTCGTTTTTTGTCGAATCGCTGACGGATGAAATTGAAACGAAAGCGTTGGAATTGATTGGAAAAATTGACAGCCTGGGCGGTTCGGTGCGCGCAATTGAGCAGAGATTTTTCCAGAATGAAATTGCTGAGAGCGCATACAAATATCAGCGCGCAATTGAACAAAAAGAAAAAATCATCGTCGGCGTGAATGATTTTGTCGTTGATGAAGAGCCGCTTGCTGATATTCTCCGCATTGACGAATCGGTTGCGAAACGACAGGTCACGCGGCTGAACCAAGTGCGAACGACGCGCAACAGCGGGGAAGTAAAGCAGTCACTTTCCGCGCTGACAAATGCAGCGGCGACAAATCACAATCTTCTTCCTTTTATTTTGAAATGTGTTGAATCTTATGCATCAGTTGGCGAGATTTCAGACGCGTTGAGAGCGGTGTGGGGCGAGTACAAGGAGTAAAACCTCCACTAGCTCATGAAAGTCAAAGAAATCATAAAGTTGATTGAGAAGGATGGATGGTTTCTTCGACGCACGCGAGGAAGCCATCGTCAATACAAACATCCGACGAAGCCAGGATTATTTTGAAACAAGCGAGTCTGAGACCATGAACAAATACTTGGTTGTTATCGAAAAAACCAGAACAGGCTTTTCGGCGTTTTCTCCCGATGTGGAAGGATGCGCCGCAACGGGAAAAACGAAAAGCGAAGTGGAGAAGAATATGCAGGAAGCTTTAGAATTCCACGTCGAAGGGCTCCATCTCGAAGGGTATCCGGTTCCGAAGCCAAGGAGCTATTCGCAGTACGTCGCCGTTCGGTCGAAAAGGTTGGCTGGCTTACCAGCGCGCAAAACAACAAAGGTACTACGCCGCTCCGAAGTGCGGGCGGCATAAACAGGAGGTTGCTCTCATGTCGCTTACCAAGTCAAAACTGAAAGAACTGAAAGATCTCTCGCAGAAAAAATTCCGCGACGAGAACAGGCTCTTTCTCGTTGAAGGGGTTCGGTTCGTGCATGAAGCCGTGCATTCCGACTTTCAAGTCATTGCCGCGTATTACACCGAAGAAGTGGAAAAAGATCCTCAGGGCAAAGCGCTTCTCCAATCGCTCAAGCAGAAAACCGTCGTTGTCGAGAAGGCGGATGCTCATGAGCTGGAAACGATTTGCGATACTGAAACGCCCCAGGGAATTGTCGCAGTCCTGCGGCAAAAGGAAGCGAACCCCGAGGCGGTGCTCAAGTGCCGCGATGGCCAATGTACGATTGTCGCATTCGACGGCGTTGCCGATCCGGGCAACGTCGGTTCCATGGTGCGGACATGCGATTGGTTTGGCGTGAACGGTATTCTCATCGGCAGAAACTCCGTCGAGTTGTATAATCCGAAAGTTCTCCGCTCGACGATGGGGGGAGTCTTCCATCTCCCGATTGCAGACGGCGTTGACTTGCCGACGGTCTTGTCGAAGGCGAAATCGCAGGAGTACAAAATCTACGTCACGGACCCGCAGGGCGAAACGCACTACGATCATGTAACATATGAGAGCAAATCCATCATCGTCTTTGGCAACGAAGCATGGGGGGTGTCCGATCAGGTGCGACAGCTTGCAGATACTCGGATCGTCATTCGCCGCTACGGTGCGGGCGAGTCGCTCAACGTAGCCGTTGCGTGTGGCATCGTGCTCTCCACTTCTCACCGTCTCTATGATTGATCACTCGAACCCGACAAGCCCGACAAGATAAACATCAGATCACGCTCGCACGAGCGCTGTCGAAACTCGGTATTGCCTCCCGAACAGAAGCCGCTTCATTGATTCGTCAAGGCAGAGTCTGTGTTGATGGAAGGATAATTTTCTCTCCGAATCATTGGGTTGATTTGAAAAGGGAAACAATCGCTGTCGCCGGAACTACCGTGCGTCGCAAGGAAAAGTTCTATCTTGCCCTCAACAAACCCGTTGGCGTTGTAACAACTCGCTCAGATGAGCGGAACAGAAAAACTGTGTATGATCTTCTTCCGCGCGAGTTGCCCTACGTTTTTGCCGTCGGAAGGTTGGACAAAGACACCTCGGGACTTCTCCTCTTTACGAACGACACGCAGTTCGGCGAGAGACTCACCAACCCATTGCAGCACATTCCCAAAACCTATGAAGTGGTGCTCGACACTGTCATCACGCCGGCAGACTTCGAATCTCTCCAAGCGCCGATAGCATTGGACGATGGAACGCAGCTGCAGGCTGCGAATGTCGAACGAATTTCAGAAAAGGCAAAGTCCTACACGGTGACAATCGAAGAAGGGAAGAATAGGCAGATCAGAAAAATGTTCAGACACTTTGGATACGAAGTCGTGCAACTGAAACGGTTGAGCATTGGAGCAATCCGTTTGGGCGACGTGCCACCCGCAGCAACGCGGCTTCTCACGGTACGTGAAATTGCGGATATCATGAATGCCACGCATTGACTTTCGATCATCCGGTTGCTAATCAAATGACCTTTGCGTACTTTTTCGAGGTTTTCACCATCGCACTTTCATATTGAGGTCAGTCTCTTGAGCATACTTGTCGTTGGTTCCGTCGCGTTGGATTCCGTCGAGACGCCATTCGGTTCTGTAAAGAATGCGCTCGGTGGCTCGGCGATGTATATAGCAGCGGCGGCAAGCTACTTCACCGCACCCATTCGTCTCGTCGGGGTTGTCGGTAACGATTTTCCGAAGTCGGGGATCGAGTTCCTCCAGGCGCGCGGCATTGACCTGGAGGGATTGAAGATCGCCGATGGAAAGACGTTTCATTGGGCAGGGAGGTATCACTACGACCTCAACAATCGCGACACGCTTGCGACAGATCTGAACGTGTTCGAGACCTTCGACCCGGACATTCCCGACAAGTATGCGAAGAGCACCTATGTGTGTCTCGGCAATATTGACCCCGTGCTTCAACGCCGCGTGCTCGAACAGATCGAGAAGCCGAGTCTGGTCATCTGCGATACGATGAATTTCTGGATCGAAGGGAAGAACGCGGAGCTTCGTGAGACGCTCACGTTGGTCGACGTCATTATTCTCAACGACTCCGAAACGCGGCTTCTTGCGCGCGAACCGAACTTGATCAAAGCCGCGCGTATCATCCGCGGCATGGGCCCGAAGATCATCATCATCAAAAAGGGGGAACATGGAGCCATGCTGATCACGGAGCAGACGATTTTTTCCGCGCCGGCATATCCCATGGAAAACCTGTTCGATCCGACCGGAGCGGGCGACACATTTGCAGGCGGGTTCGTGGGCTGGCTCGGCAAGACCGACGATCTCTCCGAAGAAAATCTGAAGAGGGCTGTTATTTACGGCAGCGCCATGGCATCGTTTTGTGTAGAAAAATTCAGCGTGGACGGATTGCGCAACCTGACGTACTTACAGATTCAGGACCGCTTCCGCTCATTCCGCGAGCTCTCTCATTTTGAACACCAATAAGCGTTTTCTTCTTTCGTATGGTTTCTCTCGAATGGCGTAGCGGCGCGCTCCGCTTCATTGATCAAACCAAACTCCCTCACGAAGAGTCGTATATCGAGACGTCGGATTACCGTGTTGTCGGCGAAGCCATTCGCTCGCTGCAAATCCGCGGCGCGCCTGCCATCGGTGTCGCTGCAGCATATGCACTCGTGCTGTGCGCTCACGACGACAGTATTGGTTCCGTGACGGCGCTGAGCGATGAGTTCTACAATGCCTTCAACGCGTTGGCGCAAACTCGTCCCACGGCCATCAATCTCTTCGCGTCTCTTGAGCGGATGCGCAAGACCTTTGATCAGAACCACCGCGCTGACATACAGAACATGCGCCGGCTTTTGCTCATCGAGGCGAAGAGCATTCAGGAGGAAGATGTCGAGGCGTGCAGAAAAATCGGAGAATACGGCGCCGCATTGATTACCCAGGGCGCGACGATTTTGACGCACTGCAATACGGGCGCGCTGGCGACCGCGGGAAATGGAACGGCGCTTGGAATCATCACCACTGCCGCAAAAAGCGGGAAGGTTGCGCGCGTTTTTGTCGATGAGACGCGCCCGCTTTTCCAGGGCTCGCGTCTCACAGCGTGGGAGCTACAACAAGCCGGCATCGAGACAACCGTGATTACGGATAGCACGGCAGGGCTGTTGATGCAAAACCGCAACACAGATTACGTCATCGTCGGAGCCGATCGCATTGCCGCAAACGGCGACACGGCGAACAAAATCGGAACGTATGTGCTTGCCGTACTTGCCCATCACCATCACATTCCCTTCTATGTGGCGGCCCCGACAAGCTCATTTGACTTTCAAGCGCGGTCGGGACGCAATATTCCAATCGAGGAAAGAGCGCCCGAGGAAATAACGCACGTGAACGGCGTCCGCATTGCGGCGGAAGGCGTCAACGTGTTCGCTCCCGCGTTCGATATAACGACGAACGATTTAATAAGCGCGATTGTTACAGAGATTGGAGTGTTGAAACCGCCGTTCTCAGAGTCTATTTCTGCCATGGCAAAAGAAAGTGCCGGGCGACGAGGGCAACCACAACAATTCAGCAAGTGGCGTTCAGCATGATCGTGAAAACGGATGCGATTGTTCTTTCCGCGATGAAGTACCGCGACACGAGCAAGATTGTCCGGTTGTACACGCGTGAGTTCGGAAAGCTCTCGGTGATCGCAAAGGGCGCACGCGACAGCAAGAGCAAATTCCGCTCCGCGCTCGAGCCGATGAGCTTTGTTTCGTGCGTCATTTACAAGAACGAAAATCGCGAGATGCAGCTCCTTTCCCAGTGCGATGTTGTACGACCGCTCCGCTATCTTTCGGAAGATTTGGAGAAGATGTCTGTTGCGATGACGGCGATAGAGCTTGTTGATGTTGTGACGCACGCAGAAGAACAGAATGCGTCTTTCTTCTCGTTGATTTTAGATCTGCTCGAGACCGTAAACACTGCAACAAAGAATGCTGTTGTTGCGTTATATTGGTTTGAGTTGAGACTGGCGGAGTTGCTCGGGTTCAGGCCTGAACTGCACGATTGTTCATATTGTCGAAAGAACGTTGAGCGGGAGATCGCTGAAGGGAAGAAGTTCTCGATGGCCGGCACCGGAATCCTCTGTGCTGCATGCTCCGAGGACTATGACGCCATGGAGAGAATTTCATCCGGAACTTTGCGGGTTCTCCAGCGCTTGCAAGATGCGGAGATATCAGCGTCATTGATGAACCTGCATCTGACGCTGGTGAGCAAAGATGAGTTGCGGAGAACCCTTCGCGGGCACCTTCAAAAGCACATTGATGGGTTTCGCGGTCTCAAGTCCGAGAAGGTGTTTGCGGCAGTGTTGTAGATGAAAACCATCGATCAGTATTTCACATCAATGTTTGGGAGAACACATGACAAAAAAATCTGTTTTTATTTCGCTCTTTCTTATTACCGTCGGCATTATCGTCGGCGCATTGCTCGTCTCGAGCTCGACGAACGGGGTAGCGCCGGGACTTGCCGGAGGATCGGATGATATCAAGCTCGGCGCCGCGTCGGCGCCGGTGCAGGGCAATGTTGATCTGAAAGCGGCGAGCAACGCGTTCGTCGCAGTTTCGAAGGCCGTCACGCCGACGGTCGTTTCGATCGTTGTAACAACCAGCGGCAAGAAATCCCAGCCCGACATGCCGCAGGATTTCTGGCATTGGTTTGGCCCGGATCAGAGGAACCCGGAACAGAGAAAATCGCAAGGAGGCGGTTCAGGCGTCATCGTTACACCGGATGGCTACATCGTGACGAACAACCACGTTGTTGACGATGCCGATCAGGATGGCATCGAAGTGCGGATGTACAACGACAAGACGCGTTACAAAGGGAAACTGGTCGGCACCGATCCGACGACGGATTTGGCGGTCATCAAGATTGACCAAAAGAATTTGCCCGTTGCCGCGCTCGGGAATTCCGACAATGTGCAGGTTGGCGAGTGGGTACTTGCGGTGGGCAATCCGCTGAACTTGACTTCGACGGTGACCGCTGGGATCGTGAGCGCCATCGGGCGCAACATCGGCATCATTGGCGACAATTACGGGATCGAGAATTTCATTCAGACAGACGCGGCGATCAATCCGGGAAACAGCGGTGGCGCCTTGGTCAACATCAACGGTGAAGTGGTCGGCATCAATACGGCGATTGCCTCGACGAACATGCGCTACCAGGGGTATGGCTTCGCCGTGCCGGTCAATATCATGAAAACTGTTGCTACGGACCTGATTCAAAACGGGAAAGTGCGTCGCGGGTACATCGGCGTGCGCATCAAGCGTGTGGACGAGACGCTTGCGAGTGCGATGGGGCTGGGCAAAGCGCGCGGCGTGCTGATTGACCGCGTGGAAAAGGACGGCGCCGGAGAGGCGGCGGGTTTGAAAGATGGCGACGTCGTGCTTTCCATCGATGGGAAGGAAGTTAATGAGGCGAACGAGCTTCAAAGCCAAATTGCCTTGCGCCATCCGGGAGATGTCGTGACGCTGAAGATTTTCCGAGATGGTAAGACTATCGACCGCAAAGTAACGTTGAAGCCGCGTGGAGACTCGAAACCGGTGGTGGAGGCTTCTGACAGACGAGAGAGCGAGGGCGAAGGTGACGATTTGAAATCGCCGACTGTCAATCTGAGCAGCCTCGGCATGAGTGTCCGTCCGCTGACCGCGGAAGAAAAACGGCAGGCGGATGTTGACAATGGTGCGCTTGTTTCCGAAGTGACTCCCTACGGCGAAGCTTTTGACCAAGGTCTTCAGCAAAGGGACATCATCGTTGAGGCGGACCGCAAAGCTGTCAGTAGTCCGTCGGACTTGCGGAGAATATTGCAAACGAAGAAAGCAGGAGAGGCTCTCCTCTTGCGTGTGAAGAGGCAGGAGATCATGACCTATATCGCTGTGCAGATTCCAAAGTAGTTGTTTCGCGGTGATGAGAGTACGAAAGCCTTCGGAGTTTCTCCGGGGCTGTTTGTTTTGTTAGAGTTTGTAGAGTTTGTAGAGTTTCTGGAGTTTGGTCGTTGACCTCAAGCGTCGCTGAATTCTACTAACTCTATGAACTCTACGAACTCTCACCTTGACTCTTCTTCGTGAGAGTTTTATATTTTTACAGAAGGTATTCCACGGCGATCTTTACACCAAACCAGACAGCAAGGAGGTTACCAGCTTTCAGCGCATATGCAGCACAGCGAACAGCTCAAGGCAAGATGAATGCCAAGGTTCTGATTCTCAATCAGAGCTATGAGCCAATGAGCGTTATCAATGTGAAAAAGGCGATCGTTCTGCTTTACTTAGGCAAGGCGGAACTGATTGAGGCGTACGAGGGGCGAGCGGTGCGGTCGGTTTCGACGACGATGCCGTTTCCGAGCATCGTTAAACTTTCGATGTACGTGAAGGTGCCTTACAAGAGGATCATTCTCTCGCGCAAAAACATTCTGCGGCGCGACGGGCATCGGTGTCAGTATTGCGGGCGCGGCGACTTGACGCTGACGTTGGACCATGTGCAGCCGGTGTCGCGCGGGGGCGAGGACGCGTGGGAGAACCTCGTCTGCGCATGCGTGAAGTGCAACAACCGCAAGGGCGACCGGACTCCCGACGAATCGAACATGCACTTGCAGCGCAGACCGATGCGACCGAACCACGTGACGTTCATCAGTCATTTCGTAGGGCGAATGGACGAACGATGGAAGCCGTATTTGTTTCTTCACTAACCCGTCCAATGGACGGGTTTCTTATTTGATTTGAGTTGCGTGCCTTGTCCAAATCGAACTCACCCCCGGCCCCTCTCTTAGGAAGAGAGGGGAGTATCGTGCAATGAGTTTTTTCGGCTCGACATAAGCTTGTTCCGATTGCGAAAGAGGTTGCACGAGAGTTGCGAAGGAAGGCAACTCCATCCGAGAGGATCTTCTGGGAGCAAGTTGGCAGCAGGAGATTTCTTGGACTGAAGTTCTATCGCCAGTATCAGTTCTTTGTTGATGTTAATGGACGAGAGACATTTTATGTTGCAGATTTTTATTGTCACGAGAAACGAATAGCGGTTGAGCTTGACGGATTGATTCATCTGAGACAGAAAGAGCAGGATGCGTTGAGGGAAGATTTGGTTCGCGACAAAGGAATTCAAGTAAAGCGATTCAAGAACGAAGAAGTGGAGGCTGACATTCAGCAAGTAATGAATCAACTCAAGGACTTCATTCAAAATGAGTAGGGCCAGCAAGAGCGTGGAATCGACAACCCCTCTCTTTTTAAGAGAGGGGCAGGGGTGTGTTCGTGGTAGTAACAGTAGAAACTGTCAGGTGATTATTGGCTCTTACAAAAACAATCCTCAGCGGCATGCGCCCGACGGGCAAGCTCCATCTCGGACATCTCGTCGGCGCGCTGGAAAATTGGGTATCGCTGCAGCACGAGTTCAACAACTATCATCTCATTGCGGATTATCATGCGCTGACGACGAATCTGGATTCGTCCGGCATCTACCAAAACTCGATTGATATGTTAATTGATTGGCTCGCCGCGGGCATTGACCCAGCGAAGAGTCCGATGTTTCGGCAATCGCAAATCAAAGAGCACACGGAGCTGCATTTGATTTTCTCGATGCTGATTACGCAAGCGCGGCTTGAACGCAATCCCGCGGTGAAAGACCAAGTGCGCGATTTGAATATCGAGAACGTGAGTTACGGGCATCTCGGTTACCCGGTGTTGCAGGCGGCGGATATTCTTTTGTACAAAGGCGATTTCGTTCCTGTTGGCGAAGACCAGGTGCCGCATGTCGAAATTACGCGCGAGATTGCGCGTCGGTTCAACAATCAGTACGGCGAAGTTTTTCCTGAGCCTGAACCGAAGTTAACGAAGTTTGCGCGCTTGCCCGGTCTTGACGGCGCCGACAAAAAGATGAGCAAGTCGGCGGGCAACACGATTCTGCTTTCCGATTCCGCTGATGAGATTGGAAAGAAGATGCGGACTGCTGTTACGGATATTCTGAAAGTCCGGAGGAACGACCCCGGCAGACCCGAAGTCTGTCTCGTGTACACGTATCATCAAAAGTTCAATTCAACGGAAGCGCCACAGATTGAAACTGATTGTAGAAGCGGAGCGCTCGGTTGCGTTGATTGCAAGAAACGCATCAGCGCCAGAATTGTTGAAGAGCTTGCGCCGATTCGAGAGAAGCGGATGTATTATGAATCGCATCTCGATGAAGTGAAAAGTATTCTCGCTGATGGCGAGATGAAGGCGAGAGCGCGAGCGCAGGCGACGATGGGTGAAGTGAGAAGTGCAATGAAGCTGGGATGATTCTATTTCGGTTTGAGGTTGGGGTTCAAGGTTCAAGGTTCAAGGTTCAGGTTCAAGGTTCAAGGTTCAAGGTTCAGGTTCAAGGTTCAAGGTTCAAGGTTCAAGGTTCAAGGTTCAAGGTTCAAGGTTCGGGGAGATATGAGAGTTGAACGCGATAGCAAACTGCTACTTCAAGATATTCTTGACTACATTGACTCAGCCAACAATTTTGTTCAAGACATGTCCTACGACGAGTTCGTCAATGACGAGGTAAAGGGGGACGCTGTCATGAAATGCTTTACGGTTTTTCGTGAAGCGGCTTTGAGGCTCGGAGCTGAACCTTGAACCCTGAACCTTGAACCCTGAACCCTGAACCAGTTGCTGTTCTCCATGCGTTCAGATTCTTCGCTTCGCTCAGAATTGATAGTATGAGTGCCTACAAAATAAAACTCACAGATTTTGAAGGTCCGCTCGACCTTCTGCTCTTCTTCATCAAGCGCGATGAGTTGGATATCTACGACATTCCGATTGCGAGAATCACGAATGACTTTCTCGAATATCTTCACTTGATGGCGACGCTCGACCTCGAAGTCGCTGGCGATTTCATCGTCATGGCGGCGACACTGATGCAAATCAAAGTGCGCATGTTGTTGCCGAAGGAAATCGGTCCCGACGGCGAGGAGGAAGACCCGCGAGCCGAACTTGTTCGACGGTTGATTGAGTACAAGCGCTATAAGGAAATGTCGCTGGAGTTTTCCAAGATTGAGGATGAGCAACGCAAAGTGTATTGGCGACATTTTTTTTCTGCCGACCCAACGACGGTCGTTGAAGACGAAGAGCAAGATATTCTGAAAGACGTAACGCTTTTCAATTTGATTTCGGCATACAAGAAGGCTCTCGACAGTATGCCGACGAAAATCATTCACGAAGTGAATCTCTTCAACGTGACCATCGAAGAACAGATGAGCTACACGCTTGATTACCTGCGAGTCAACAAAGAGGCGACGCTGATGAAACTCGTTGGACACATGACGGAGAAGATGCGCATCATCGTGACGGTCATCGCAATTTTGGAAATGGCGAAAAACAAAGCGGTGAGCATTTCGCCGATGGAAGGAGTGGAGGATATTCTTATCAAGACGTTCAACGCACAACAACTGAACGCGGCGGTCGTATGACGGGGGAACAACCTACGACAATCAAACACATCATCGAAGCGTTGCTCTTTGCGACGGAAGAGCCGCTTTCCGTCAGAGACATGCTCAACATTTTCGGCGAGTATGTCCGTAAGGACTCCTTCGGAGAAGGCGAGTTGCCTCAACGACGCATCAATGAGCAGACGATTCTCGACAACATCGAGCAACTGAACAAAGAGTACGGCGAGACGCAACGCTCGATGCACATCGTGAAAGTCGCGGGCGGTTATCAGTTCGCGACGCTTCCGCATTTTGCGACGTGGCTTGGCAAGATGGTGAAGGTGAAGGGGAAGCGAAAGCTTTCGGTTTCCGCGCTCGAAAGTCTCGCGGTGATTGCGTACAAGCAACCCGTCACTAAACCCGAAGTCGAGGCGATTCGCGGCGTGAATGCGGATTATGTTCTCCGCACGTTGTTGGAACGAAATATGATTACGATTGTCGGCCGTGCCGCAACCCCTGGTCGCCCGTTGTTGTATGGAACGACGAAAGATTTTTTGAAACACTTCGGGCTGAACGACCTTGCCGATTTACCGAAGCCGCGTGAGATTGAAGAGTTGATGGCAGAGGCGGAGTTTGAGGTTGAGAAGCGTTTGCTCGCAGAACAAGAAGCGAAAGCTCGCGGCGACGATGGCGAGGATGACGACGACGATGTGAGAATTGTTGTTGGCGAAGATGGATTGCTGAAGAAGATTGAGCCTGAGATTCCAGCGGACGTTCAAGATGAAATTGGTGTTCGGACAGAACCAGTCGTTCAGGCAATTGAGAACAAGAGTGAAGAAATTGATGATGATGATGATGACGATGAGGAGATTGAAGATGGTGGCGACGATGATGAAATAGACAAATAGCAAATTGTGAAGGCATAGTTCAGAATTGTAATGTTCAAGTAGTGAGGAAGAGATGGAACCAATCAAAATCAACGTCAACAAACAAAACGACGGTTATACATTTGTTCTCTTGCCCTCGATTCGCAAGAGGATTAAGTCGCTTTTGCCGCGGGCGCATCCCGCGAACATGATTCACATTTCCTACGATACGAAACGGCGATTCACCATAAGCGCGGGTAAACTTGAGAAGCAAATTTTTCCCGCTCTCCTTGGCATCAATGACCCCAAAGACCTGATGAAGCTAAGCGAGATTTTGTTCGTTGATATTCATACGGGAAGTGTCCTTTACAGAGTTGCTCCACCTTCAATCAATTAGTTGTGGCAGGAAAGCAAAACCTCTATTTGGGGAAGGCTGGGCATTTGAATGTCATGTCCGAGTTTCTTGTCCGCGGTTGGAATGTTGCGATTCCCGAAGTGGACATTGGCGATGACATTTTCGTTGTGCAGGACGATATTGGAAAACTTCAACGAGTGCAAGTGAAGACTGCAACTTCCAGCGCAAGAAAAAATGGATACAGCGCTCGGTTCAATCTCCCGATGGCACAGCTAAGAAATATCACTACCAATCCTATCCACTACGCATTCGTCGTCCGCTACAGAAATCGGTGGACTGTTCCAATCATCATTCGACAAGACAATTTGTTGGAGCATTTTGAGAAAGACAGAATCGGCTCCGCGCATGACGGCGTTTTGAATTTGTACTTCTCCTACGCGGGTCGAAAAGTGAAATGCTCGAAGGTGGATATGACGAAGTACGTTGGCGACTATTCGGACTTCCCCATCATCAGTCATTGAAGAGTACTGAATGAAACTCTCACCCAAACCGAAGTTACCATCTCCATCTTCCGACCTCGTCCGCATTAACCGCTACATCAGCATGTGCGGCGTCGCATCGCGGCGCAAAGCGGATGAGCTTGTGCTCGCGGGAAAAGTAGAAGTGAACGGCAAGGTTATGACCGACCTCGGAACGAAAGTCAATCCGCGAAAAGACAAAGTGTTCGTGGATGGCAAACAGGTCGCGCAAGTTCATGACCATTTGTATTTGGTGTTGAACAAGCCAAAGGACGCAATAACGACGCTGAGCGACGAGAAGGGACGCACGACGGTGATGAGCATGGTGAAAACGAAACAGCGCGTCTATCCAATCGGTCGGCTCGATAGAAATACAACGGGCGTGTTGTTGCTGACGAACGACGGCGACTTCGCGAACGCGATGATGCATCCGAAGTTTGAAGTTTCAAAATCATACCAAGTCACATTAGAGACCGCGTTGACGCAGGAACATGCCTCGCAACTGCGCAAGGGAATGAAACTCGAAGATGGTAAGACCGCGCCTGCCGATGTTTACATTCTTCCTGGCGGAAAAGGAAAAGAAGTCGGCATCATCATTCACGAAGGTCGCAACCGGCAAGTGCGGCGCATGTTTGAATCGCTCGGCTACGAAGTGAAGAAGCTCGACCGCGCTGCGTACGGACCGATTACGAAGGAGGGGTTGAAGCGCGGGGAAACGCGGAGTTTGACGAAATCGGAAGTCCGCAAGTTGAAAGAGATGGCAGGAATTCCCGAAGAGTTCTAATTTAGGAGACGAGTCAGAAGAGAAAGCAATGCCTGTTATTTCAATGTGCGCTTTCCGTTGACTTCGAAACGGGTGAGAGGAGAGTCTTTGACAATCCAATGAATCTACATGCGATTGCGATTCGCCTCTTGCAACGTGCCGGATTGTATGTGCTCGCACGAGAGGGTTACCAGCGTTTGAGCCCTAGTCGCCGACGGTCCCGCCGCGCTATGAGATGTTTTTATGCTCAACTTGTCGCCCCCGATGAGCTCTGTTTCGACGTAGGAGCCAACGTTGGGCAGACCACTGAGGTGTTACTCACTCTTGGTGCTCGCGTTGTCGCAGTCGAACCCAATCCGCTGTGCAGCCCGATACTTGAGAAACGCTTCCAAAGAAACAAGCGATTCACGCTTGTGGACGCTGCGGTAGGGGCGGCACCAGGGAAGGCCAAGCTCCATTTCATGGGTACGGCTTCGACGGCTAGTCTTCGAGAAGACTGGCCCTTTGAGACGAATGACAGTGTGGAAGTTGCCGTCACAACGCTCGATGAACTGATTAGTCGGTGGGGACGCCCGAAGCTACTGAAAGTCGATGTGG
>JANNUB010000018.1:0-14445 GCA_031394795.1 Ignavibacteriota bacterium
CGTCGAGATCCATCAAGCCGTCAATTGCATCCGCAATCAAATCGAATCCCTTCTGCCCGACAAGCCGCGAGACAATTCCAATCAGCGGGCGATCCGGATCGTAATCCATGCCGACTTTTTCGAGCAGGTATTTTTTGTTGAGGTATTTTCCCTCAAGGTTCTCCGTCGAGTAGTGATGCGGAAGGTGCGGATCGGTTTCGGGATTCCACACGTCGGTATCAATACCGTTGATGACGCCGAAGAGATCGTTTGCGCGCATTTGAAGGATGCCTTCCATTCCGGAACCAAATTCCGGCGTGAGAATTTCGTGCGCGTAGGTTTCGCTCACCGTGCTGATGATTTCGCCGGAGAGAATTCCCGCCTTCATAAACGATACGCCGCTATGGTGAGCAATCCGCTCACGTCTGTCCCAACGAATCTCCGCAATGTCCATCGCCGACTTGCCGAACAATCCTTGGTAGCCGATGTTGTGAATGGAATACAACGTCGCCGTTTGGTCGAACATTTTATCCCAGTCGTAATTGTCTTTCAGTAGCAGCGGCAGCAGCCCCGTTTGCCAATCGTTGCAATGAATAACATCGGGCGACCACTTCAACCGTTGCAGCGTTTCGATTACGGCTTTGCTGAAAAGAATAAATCTTCCGTCTTCATCAAAATCGTCCGTATAGATTTTTCCTCGATGAAAGAAATGCGGACTATCAATGAAATAAATCGGAACAGTGGAGCCGGGAAGATGCGAGCGTGAGACATGCACGGGCCACGCGACGCCTGCGACGCGCACAGCTATCTCGCCGATGTCGTACTCATAATGCAAATCGTATTTCGATTCGTCAATCGTGTTGTACTTGGGCAGGAAGACTTTGACGTCGCAGCCGGCGTGCTGCAAAGCTTTCGGGAGCGCGCCGACCACGTCGGCAAGGCCGCCGCTTTTTGCAAAGGGCGCGCATTCAGAGGCAGCGATGGCGATTTTCATATGATGCTACTCCTTGTGAGGAGGAATGTCTCTCGCGAAGACGCAAAGAGCGTTGAGTTTATTCTTAGCGGCTTTGCGCCTTTGCGTGAGATTTTTTTTACTACGGCGCCCACAGCAGCATTCTCTCAAGCGCGGCAACGTATTCATGCGCCCGCTTCTCCGCGAACAAATCGAATACGAGCATGATGGACGATTGCGCGATGAGTCCGATGGCGACGGAGTACCACGTCATGGTGTTTGCGAAAGCGAAGGAGAGAACGATTCCACCGGCGAGCAAAACAATCTCGATCACTTTGTAGATTGTGAAATTGTCGTTCACAGTTTTCATGCGAGCGAGTTCTCCTTTTTGAAATTGCTCCGGCGCGGCGTGCATCTGCGCGCTCAACGTCTTCACCTGATTGTCGGTTCTGAGATATACACTTCCTCCGACAATGAGTTGAATAATGCCAATCGCGATGAGCGGAGAGACCATCGCCTTGTATTCGGAATTATTCTTCCACAAAAGAAAGAGACAATGAATGACGCGATGCCAATGACGATGAAAAAAAGACTTTCCTGTTTTTCTGCTGAGAAGTAGGACAGAAGATGCTCGTGCATGGTGAGGCTCAACCTTGGTGGTGCGAATCGTTGTGAGAAATATACTGAGTGAGTTCAGGAAAAGCAAAACACGGTTGCTACAAATTGCAGCGCTTCAGAACTTTTTCCACCTCCTCGCCCCAGATCTTGTAGCCCGCTGCAGTGAGATGCAAACCATCGTACGTCAATGCATCTCGCAGCAAATTGTTCGACGTCATGAGCGGAATGAGATTGATGAACTCGACGCTTTGCTTCTGCGCGTACCGAGAAAGGCGAGAGTTAAGTTCGGCAACTTCCTTGTTCTTCTCAACCGCCGAATGCCACTTCGTTGAAGTGTACAGCGTCGAAGTGATGACGGGAATGATGCTACGCTTTCGAAGTTCTTCAACAACCTTCACATAATTCTCATACACAACATCCAACGGAACGTTCGCGTACAGATCATTGATGCCCCCTTCGATGAAACAAATTTTCGGCGAGAGCTTGTACACATATTCCATCCGCTGCAAGTAACCGTAGATGATGTCGCTCGCGATGCCGCGATTGGCGATGCCCGTTCTCCCGAGCAACTCGTTCCAGTCAACCCATTCCGTCAGCGAGTTGCCGAGCATGACGATGTCGGCGCGTTGCGTTTTGTACGATGCAAACAGCGCGACCCGAAGAGGATAGTTGGCGTTTTGGAGATAGAGTGTTTCGAGCTGGGCGTTCGCGTTCATACGATAGACAAAATACGCTCCGCCGCCAACGACTGTGGCGGCGGAGAGAAGAGCAAGAGATATTCGTTTCATCTCAACAAGAGAAGTTTTCGGGACAACGACACCTGTCCCGATTCAAGCCGAGCAAAATATACGCCGCTTGGAAAATTCGCGGCGTTCCATTCGACGGAATATTCTCCGGGGTTCAAATGTTCCCTCACCAGCGTCGCAACTTCTCTTCCCAACACATCGAACACCTTCAACGTCACGCGACTGACCTCCAGACGGGTCGGGTCTTCGACTGATCTCTGACCTCCCGCCTCCGGCGAGGCTCGCCTTTGGCGGCTGGCTTCTCCGTAAGGAGTCCTTTGGACTGGTATTTGAAATCTGATTTTTGTTGTTGGGTTGAAGGGGTTCGGGTAGTTCTGGTAGAGTTGAACGCGTTGAGGCAGGGAGGTTGCGAACGGAATGCTGTTGAGACCGTACCGCGCTTTCAGTTGTTGGATGCGCGCATACGCAACGTCAATCCTGCTTTCAGCGATCACGCTCGACTGCACGTTTGTCTCAATGGTATCGATCATCTGTCTGAGGAGCGAGCCTCCCCGAAGCGTGTTCCAAACATACAAGAGGATGTCGGTTCCGGCGTTGATCGCAAGCTCTGCCGCTTTGCCGTAGCTATACCTGTCGGTTATTGCGCGCATGGCATAGAGGTCGTCCGAGATAACAACTCCATCATAATCCAGGGAATCCCGGAGTAGTCCGGCGATGGTTTTCACCGAAAGCGATGTTGGATATACCGAATCGAGATGAGCATTGTAGAGATGCCCGATCATCACCATGTCAACTGTTCCCGCCATGATGAGTGACCGGTAGGGAACCAACTCCGAGTCCGCCCAGGTCTGCGTTATGTCGGGCAACTGGAGGTGCGAATCCGTGCCCGCACTTCCGTGTCCCGGAAAATGTTTTGTTGCCGTGATGATCCCCTGCGAATGAAATCCATCAATGAACGATTGCGCATGCTGGGCAACGGCACGTGGGTTTCTGGAAAAACTGCGTCCGTGTCGTCCGATCGCGGGGCTCTGCGGGTTTACGTTGACATCTACAACCGGTGCCAATGTGGTCGTGAATCCGCCGGCGCGAAGCCAGCCTGCCATTCGCACAGCCTGCCGCGTAGTCGAATCGAGCACGTTGTATGTCGTTCCGAGTGTGTACGGAGAATGCGTTGAATCGAATCCGTTCGTTCGATTCAGGCGTGCGACAACTCCTCCCTCCTGATCGACGGCAATGAACGGCGCTGTCCGGGCATTTGCCCGGATCGCTGTCGTGAGCTGTTGAATTTGCAGCGGCGAGGTACAGTTCCTTCCGAGAAGAATCACGCCGCCAAGATTCCTTGTGGCAAGATCAACCCGGACACTCTCGGGAAGTGTCGTGCCGTCGAACCCGATCATGATCATCTGAGCGATCTTGCGTCGCAGTTGTTCATCCGACCGGGCGGTGGTGAACGACAGCAGAACCAGCAGAAGCTCGATCAAGCGCAACGTTCTTTTGCCCACGATCATGCCAGTTGCTCCGGCAAGCAGTCGCTGACGGTTGCGTCGCGTCGACGCGGTCTCGGCACAAGCTCGCCGCCGCAGTTGGGACAAACTCTGTCCATCTCGTTTGCACAATGAAGGATTGATGGATGAGTGGATTTATGAGACGGCGCCGGCTTCTTTGAAATCACTCAATGTGAGATTGTAAATCTGCCCGAAACCCGCAACGAATCGCGCCGTGCGCGGCTCGATCGTATACAATCCAAAATCTCCCAGGCTGAAATTCATTTCGGATTCGGGAAATTTCGAGAGATATGCCGACTGCGCCTTTGCATACTCCGCCACGCCTTCCTGGAGAAGGATAGCTTCTCCCTGGAGAGAAACGCGTGCAAGTGTTTGCGCGTTGCGGCTGCCATCGTCCGGCTCGGCAAGCATCAGGCTCACGCGTGCATCGCGCAAAATGTTTTGGGTGTGATGCGCAAGCCTGCTGATGTGAATGTAGAATGCCCGGCAATCCTCAGAAGCCGCGAACAGAACTAATGAAACCTCCGGCGCGCCGTTGCCTGCCCGTCCGTCAGGTCGAAGACTCTCTACGAGACCGTAGGTCGACTCGGCGAGCGGCTGCAACGTTCCAAGCGCTGCGGTGCGCTGGTTGCGGATGAGGTTGACGAGTTTCTCTTGGGCGTGAGGGTCCATCGTCCTCTGTTGGAGCGGCATTAGTGCTTAGCCGGCTGATGTGCCTCGTGGATTTCGAACACGCGGTCGAGCATCGAAATCTTGATCAGGTTATGCACGTTCTTGTGAACGTTGCGCAGGATGACTTTTCCGCCGTGCTCTTTCATCTTGCGGTCCGCAATCAACAGAGCGCTCAAGCCGCTGCTATCGCAGAACTCAACGGCGCTGAGATCGACATTCAGCTTTTCGACTTTCCGCTTACAGATCAGAACGAATTCGCCTTTCAACGTCGGGGAGACGGTGGAGTCGAGCTTCCGCTCTTTCAGCCGCAGCGTCACCGACGCTCCGTTGTTTTCGATTTCAAAGTTCATACTGCCTCCTGAAAGGACTTAAAACATTTGAAGACACTTTGCGACGCGGTCGTATATATTGTTTCTGGATCGCGCAGGATCGGGTTGTATTTGGAAGTTGTAGAAGCTATCGGAACGAGGTCCCTTGAATCCTATCCGCACTTTCGCGTTGCTCTCCCTACAAATATAGGCTGATGGGAGAAGTAAATCAAGGTTGAGGTCAATCGCGATATCGAACGGCATGTTCTTGAGCCGGGAAAGAAATCCGGCGCGCGGATGAAAAAAGGTATTGAGGTCCGCTTCTTTGATTTGTACGAAGTGACTCTTCGGCATCAGCCGCATCGTCTCCAGTCCGCGCTCATCTCCCACAACGGTAATATGGTCCTCGCTGAACTTCGCTTTCAGCAAATCAATGATTTGAATTGCGGACAACAATTCGCGCCGGTCCAGCGGCATCACAACTAATGCGCGTTGCGATGCGCTGATTGCATGCGCAAAGGAGATAACGCTGTCGGATGCCTTGCGGAATCTTTTTTCCGCAAGCCACACACCGATGTTCATGCGAGTTGATTCGAGCACGTTTTTTTCGCTATAGACTTACCCACAATGTAGTGAAGTCTCCCTTGAAGCTCAAGGATCGGGCGGCGAATCTTGAGCCGAAGCCGGCGGTGAGCAGGTTCAAAAAAGGTAGCTCCGAAGCACGAACGGATGACCGCGCGCAGTAGGACGGTAGTTGCAGGCACGTGCCGCGAGTTCGCCCAAAAAGGATTTCAGAACATGAAATCAGATTGAATGTCCACACCAACTTTTGTACATTGAGCTTGAAATGCGGAATCCACTCAAGGCTCTAAAATATTTTGTCGAGAATTTCGGACTTGTCGAGCAGGCGCAGGTCGTTGCCTCGACTGCAGTCATCGTGACTATGGCAACGATTGTTGCGGCGATTCTGCTCACAGGCGAGACGCTTCGCTGGACAGATTTCATCAGCGTGCTCGCCGTGGGGCTTATCGGGTTCTTCAGCGTTGTGTTCTCGCTGAAGTATGCGCGCCAGCTCGACGAACAACGCCGTCAGCTTCTTGCCATCAGCACGATTGCCGAGGCGGTGAATCGTTCCGTGGAGCTTGACCACGTCCTCCAATCCGCCTTGACCAAAGCGACGGAGCTTCTCAATACGCGCTTCGGATGGATTTACCTGCTCGAAGGCGATCGCCTCGTCATGAAAAGCTCGAAGGGGACGTCGAAGGATTTTGTTCATCTTTCCACGAACAACAACGTGCCGACTTCGAGCTGGCTGCACCAACCGCGCGTTCAGCGGGAGCGTCTCACCGACAGTCTCGGCAGCATTGACGATGCGCTGAAAGAACTCGGCATTCAATTCTGGGCCTCGATTCCCTTGCGCTCGAAAGATGCGGTGCTCGGCGCGCTTATGGTCGCCGGCGAAGAGTTCGACATGTTCACGGCAAAGCAAGCCGAGCTGATGGAGGCGTTCGGCAACCAGATCAGCGTGGCGCTCAACAATGCGAAGCTGTTCGACAGGATGAAACGGTCCGAACTGATGTATTTTGATCTGTTTGAAAACTCACCGGACATTTATTTCAGCATCAACCGCGATCACATTATCACAGGCTGCAATACCACCGGTGCGCGCATGCTGGGTTTTGAGAAAGAAATAATCATCGGCGAAAAGTTCGAGAACTTCTTCATCCCCGAGGAGCAATCCGCGCTTCAGGAGATACTCATCAGGATGTTCGTCGAGGGACGCGGTGTGAAGGATCTGGAGGAACAAATGGTCCGCAAGGAAGGGGGACCGTTCTACGTCAATGTGAACACATCGCTGGTGTTCGATGAGAAAGGAAAAACATCGCATGCGCGCATCGTTGCGCGGGATATCTCCCAGCGCAAGAAAATGGAGTCCGCGATTCTTCACGCCCAGAAGATCGACAGTATCGGCAATCTCGCCGGCGGCATTGCCCACGACTTCAATAATATCCTGGCTGCCGTTCTCGGCTCGGCTTCCATTATGCGGCGGCATATGAAAGAGGATCATGATCTTGCGAAGTATGTGCAGATCATCGAGGGCGCGGCGCGGCGCGGGTCTTCCCTCACCAGACAGCTTCTGACTTTTGCCAGAAAGACGGAGAACGTCGTCAAATCGGTCGAATTGCATCCCCTGATCGAGGAAACACTTGGTCTGTTTGAGCGGAGCGGGAGCAAGGAAATCGAAGTTGATAAAGAGTTTACCGCGGAGCCGCTCAACACCAACGGCGACGAGGGACAAATACAACAGGCAATTCTGAACATCCTGTTGAACGCGCGGGAAGCACTGCCGAACGGGGGAAAGATCACGATCACGACAAAAAACACCATTGCGGATGCTCATACCGTCAGCCAATTTACTTCCGTGCGCGCAGGACGTTTCGCCGCAATCACGATTGCCGATACGGGAATCGGGATGGATGCGAAGATGAAGTCGCGGGTGTTTGAGCCATGGTTTACCACGAAGGAGTTCGGGACGGGATTGGGACTTTCGGTGGTGTACGGCGTTGTGCAGAGTCACGGCGGGTTCATCAATCTCGAAAGCGAAGTCGGTCGCGGAACATCCTTCACGATGTATCTTCCCGGCTCGGATGCGAAGGCGAAAGTGACGGCTGTTAACCGTCGGCCGCGGTTGGCGCGCGGCTCGGAGAATATCTTGATTATTGACGATGAAGTCAGTCTGTGCGAAATTGCCAAAGATATGCTCTCCAACCTCGGCTACAGCGTGAGTTATGTGCACGACGGCAAAGCGGGCGTGGAAATGTACCGGACGCGCCGCGCATCGCTTGACCTCGTCTTGATGAATATGAATATGCCGCTGATGGGGGGTCGGGAGACATTTCGACAACTGAGAAACATCAATCCCGAACTTCCCATTATGATCGTGACGGGGCACGGACGCGCCGTTGTAGATGAGTCCGCGTGGTCCACCGAGATCAGCGGCTACTTGCAGAAACCCTTTCAACTTGAGGACCTTGCGACAAAAGTGCGCCAAGTGCTTGACAAACGTCCGCAGTCCGTGACCGTTTCTCCGACGGAGTCGTTGACCTGAACCTTTCTATGGCAGATAACTTCTTTTCTTCTCTAAGAAAGGCACGCGAAGAAAAACAGATCTCGCTTGCCGAAATATCCGACGCAACGCTCATCAACTTGAAGACGCTTGAAGCGCTCGAACGCGGCGATACGAAAGCGCTTCCGCAGGCATACGTCCGTGCGTTTATTCGCGAGTACGCGATGATCGTCGGTCTCGACAAAGACCGCACGATGGAGCATTACGATGCATGGCTGCAAGGCGCCGTTGCCGGGAAGACGGAGGCGCCGGTCGTTCAGAAGACGGTACAAGGCAAGCGCGAAAAAAAGAAACCGGAACTTGTGGAGCCGGTGACGGAACCTCGACCAACGCACAACACCATGGAGTGGCTCATACCGATGGTGTTCAAGCTGGCGCTTGCAGTCGGCGCGTTGGTTCTGCTGAACATCGTTCTCTGGAATTGGTTCGCAAGGGATGAAGAGACTCCGGCGGAGGAGACTCCTTTTCTCGATGTGGTAAAGGAGAATGAACGACGAGCAGATACTTCTTCATTCATCACACACGAGCGTCTTGATTCGGCTCGTGTGCAAGCGCCTGTAGCGCTTCCGGGTTCAACCGTAATGAGGGTGGACAGTATGACGCTTGTCGCCATAGCGACGGACAGCGTTTGGATGGAAATCGTCGCCGATGACGACGTCCTCACGGAGCACTATCTTCTCCCAAACTCCCGCCTCACGTGGAAGGCAAAGGACGAATTCTGGATCACGGCAATCGGAAATCCCGCAGCGATCAGATTTACGCTTGACAACAAGCCCATCACGTTCCCGTACAAACCGGGACTCGTTGCGCGTGACGTGCGCGTAACGCGCGACTCGGTCTTCATCAAGCATTATTAATGCGAGCATTACTAATGCGACCATTACTAATGCGACCATTACTAATGCCGAAGGCTCCCGACAAGGTTGCTGCCCGCGCAGCGAAACTTCGCGCAGCGAGACTTCGCGCAGAGCAACTTCGCACGGAGTTGCACGAGCATGATTACCGTTACCACGTGCTTGCCGAACCGACCATTCCCGACGAAGCGTATGACAAGCTCATGCGCGAGCTTCAGGATCTCGAGGAGAAGTATCCTGCGCTGCAATCTCCCGACTCGCCGACACAGCGCGTGGGCGGCAAACCCACAAAGGAATTCGCGACCGTTACGCACAACCCGCCAATGTTAAGTC
This sequence comes from Ignavibacteriota bacterium, assembly GCA_031394795.1. Taxonomy (GTDB): domain Bacteria; phylum Bacteroidota; class Ignavibacteria; order UBA10030; family UBA6906; genus CAADGV01. The sequence goes on from JANNUB010000018.1 coordinate 9,095, forward strand.
TGGCGAATTCGTATTCGGAAAAAGAGATTCGCGAGTTCGATGCGCGCGTAAAGAAGTTGTTGGAAACCGCGCTGCCGCGATATGTTGCGGAACTGAAGTTCGACGGCGTTGCCGTCGCGCTGAAGTATCGCGACGGGGTGTTCGTTCAGGGCGCAACCCGCGGCGACGGCACGCAAGGCGACGACGTCACCGCAAATCTGAAAACCATCCGCTCGCTTCCGCTTCGTTTGCGCACGGGCAAAGCGAAGGGGATGAACATCGAGGTGCGCGGCGAAGCCTTCATGCACAAAGCGGATTTTGCCGAGATGAACCGACAGCGCGAGGCTGCCGGCGAGAAACTGTTCATCAACCCGCGTAACTCCACCGCCGGAACGTTAAAACTACAGGATCCGAACGTTGTCGCCTCGCGTCCTATCAAAATGTTCGCATATTGGCTGAGCGCTCCGGACGAAATGCTGCAAAGTCATTTCAAGAATCTCGAACTCCTTCGCTCCCTCGGCTTGCCGGTGAATGATCATGCACGCCTGTGCAAGAATATCGATGAAGTGATCGCGTTCTGGAAGGAGTGGGAAGAAGCGCGCGACTCGCTCCCCTACGATATTGACGGCGTTGTCGTTAAAGTAGATTCGCTTGAGCAGCAGAGGGAGCTTGGCAGCATTGCGAAGAGTCCTCGCTGGGCGATTGCATTCAAGTTCGCATCGCGCAAAGCGGAAACGGTTTTGAACAACATCATTCTTCAAGTCGGGAGAGTTGGAACCATCACGCCCGTTGCGGATTTACAGCCGGTGTTCGTTGGCGGAACCACCGTGAGCCGCGCAAGTCTCTACAATATGGATTACATCAACGAGCTGGATCTTCGCATCGGCGACTCGGTGATCGTGGAAAAGGGGGGCGACGTGATTCCGAAAATCACGGAAGTCATTCTCGGCAAGCGACCGAAAGCCGCAAAGAAGTACGAGATGGCGAAGCATTGCCCCGAGTGCAACACGCCCGTCTTCAAGCCCGAAGGGGAAGTAAATTTCTATTGCGAAAATTCCGAATGCCCCGCGCAAGTGAAGGGGAGGCTGCAGCACTTCGCGATGCGCGGCGCGATGGACATTGAAGGATTGGGCGAAGCGGTCGTTGAACAGCTTGTCGGTTTGGGATGGATAAGGAATTGCGCCGATCTGTATTCTCTTCGCGAACACAAAGCGGAGATGATTGAGCTTGACGGCTGGGGCGAGAAGAGCGCGCAGAATCTTCTCGATGGAATCGCGGCAAGCAAAAAAAGTCCGTTCCATCGCGTGCTCTACGCGATCGGCATTCGACACGTCGGACAAGGCGTCGCGCAATTGCTGACGGAGAATTTTTCTTCGATGGAAAAACTGATGGACGCGTCGGAAGAAGAACTGCAATCCGTCGCCGGCATCGGTCCGCAGATTGCCGAAAGCGTCGTACACTTCTTCAAGGAGAAACACAATCGCGATATCATCAAGCGATTGCAAGGAGCGGGCTTGCAGCTTTCTTCTTCATCAACGAAAAAGAAAGGCAAGCTCAACGGATTAACGTTCGTGTTGACGGGAACGCTTCCAACGTTAACGCGTGAGCAAGCGAAACAGTTGATCGAAGAGAACGGCGGCAAAGTCGCGTCGAGCGTGAGCAAGAGCGTGAATTATGTTTTGGCGGGAGAGGATGCAGGCTCGAAGTTGGAGAAGGCGAAGAAGTTGGGCGTCGCTGTGTTGTCGGATGAAGAATTTAGAAAGATGATTTGATTACGCGGATTTCACTGATTGTGCGCTGATGGATAATCTGCGACCAATCCGCGAAATCAGTGAAATCAATTCTGCGTTGAATCCGTGAAATCGGCGGAATCACAACTCCTTCAACCATTCCTGTGCGAACGCGCGAGCCGCGTTTGTCGCTTCTCTTCCGCCGCGGAAACACATCTTCCACCGGCCATCCTTTTTCTCGTACTCAGGATTCGCAAATTTCATTTTCCCTTGTTCTCCCGGAACCAGCTTCGCGTCGAAGTCAACATTTGCCGAAAATTCCTGAAACTCTTGCAGCCGTTTCTTGATGAATGGCCTCGGGTCGCGAGGGAAATCTCTTTCCCACTGCGCGAGTTTCTCTTGATGTTCCAGTCGGCTCTGTTCATTCGCTTGTCGTGCGAACTCGTCCATCTGCGCGTCTTGTTCGGCATTCGGCTGTTCCGTTTGCGCTATCATCGTCTTGAGCATATCAATGGTCTGCCTATATACTTGCTTCATGTCGCCCGACGCCTTCCGGTATTCAGCCTCGGTGTCGGCGAGCTGCTTGCGCATATCGGCGAGTTGCTGCCTGCGATTCTCGGCGGCAGATTTCATCTGCTCGCTGGGTTCCGGTTTGTTCCGCTCGCGCATCTCCTGATACCACCTGTTGAACGCGTCCGTTCTCGTGTACGCTTTCGCGAATGCGCCGATTCCTCTCACGACCGTGGCGCGGGCATTCATCGCAATTTGCTTTACCGAGCTTGGATAGTTCAGGTTTCCATGCTCGATAGTGTTTTGAACGTACGTTTGCGCCGCGTCGCGCGTGATGCGAAGCTGGTTGAGCACTTCGTCTCCTGCGAAAATGAACGTGAGAGACAGAAGAGCAAGCATCGAATGAACGAGTGTTTGTTTCATTATAGTCCCCTTGTGTTTGTTATTGTTTAAGTCCGGCATTTTCTCTTAACATGTCACCCCTTCTTCTTTGTCCCGGTCTTGCCGCGTTTCCGTTTCACGGGAGAGATTGATTTTGTAATCGTCTTACCTTCGACAATTTGCGTTTTGTCTTTCACTTTTTCAAGCGAATTGGCATACGCTTCTTTCAAAAGCTTCTTCATGTACGTCTTTGGAAAATCCTCCTTGCTCTTGACAAGAATGTACCTGTACTGATTTCCTTCGCCGAGTAACATCTTCTTCGGGTCGGCGATTTGCGAGCCCCAGTAAAAACCGAAATGGACATTGTGGCTCGTCCTGCCGACGGCAATGGAACAAAACGTATGTCCGACTTTCTCCGTTGGCGACCATCCGAATGCGAGCGCATTGTAATTGTCGTAGATGAGTTCATTGGCGTGCGGATACAACTCCCACACAAACTCACGCAGCCATAACGCTGTTTCCTGTATTTCGTCGGGAAACGGAGCCAGAAAGTTTTTGAGGTCTTTGGTTTGTTCTTTGCTCATGCGATGAATTCTTTGGTGTTATTTCTTCGTTAGTTTCTAGAGGATAGCATTACGTCAAACACTTGAACTACACATCAGGTGCGTTTACTCCGCTCTTGGCTTCATCGTCTCACTTCTTCACAAACTCCACTCTTCTATTATTCGCTTTTCCTTCCGGCGTCTTGTTGTCGGCAATCGGTTTTGTTTTGGGCGCAGCCTTTTGCCGTCAGTAGCCCTCAGGCGGAAGTCGGATTGAGCTTTGTGAAAATTCCACAGCAATGTAGATGTCTCAAACGAAAGAAACAACGTTTTGCATGTCGTCTGGCTGCCTTGTATCTTGTGGTCAATTCTACCGACATTTTTTTTGTGAGTTTCCCGACTACGAAATTTCCACCTGCCTCATTCGTTGCCTTTTTCGTTCCACTTGTGATTCTTTCATGCGGGCGAAAAGCCGGCAACAGCACGATGTCGGCGGCAGACAGCGTCGCCATCGTCAGCGACAATCTCCGCCACCGCGCAGAAGCGGACGAGTTTTTCCGCGACAACCCCGACTCGCCGTTCAACAAAGACACGACGATTGTCTATCACGGCGTGAAGTGGTTCCCCGTCAATCCGTATTTTCGCGGCAGGTCAGTTCTTCATCGTTTCGCAAATCCTGAAACCGTTTCCGTGTACGGAACGAAAGGGGAGGAGAGAAAAAATCTCCGCCACGGATATTTCGAGTTCGATGTGCCGGACGAACATGCGGCGATGAAAACCATTCGCATCAACGTGTACAAGTTCACGCTGCACGACAAACGGCGCTACGAGTTGTACAAAAACATGCTCAGCTTGTGGTTCACGGACAAAACAACGGGGAAGGAAACGTACAATGTCGGCCGCTACATTGAGCTTGGCGAAGAGAATCCGGATCCGAACTTCGTCTACACGATTGATCTCAACAAGGCATTCAATCCGTATTGTGCGTACAGCGATTTGTTTTCCTGCGCCATCCCGCGGAAGGAGGATCATCTCAATATCGCGTTGCGTGCTGGCGAGATGAAGTATCATGAATGAACAGCCGAAAGGATGCGGGAGGAAGAATTTAGATGGGTGATTTGACTACGCGGATTACACTGATTGCTCGCTGACGGAATATCTGCGTTGAATCTGCGAAATCAGCGCAATCACTACCGCACCCGCGCGCTCACCAACTCTCGCCGCTTCGATCTCTCAAGCGCCTCCGAATCATCGAACACCTTCGCGACCGCGCCAGGCGAGTCCGTCAACCACACTGTATAATCGAGATGAGGCTTGTTGATATGAATGTGATACGACAGAATCAGTTGCTGAATGCCGTTGACCGAAAAGCCGACGTATTCTCTTGCTGTTTGAATCTACGGGAAGCTCGCGTCGGCAAGACACAAGTCCGAGCGTCATGAAAAGATAAAGGGCAAACGATTTTCGTCGAAGAAAATCGCGTGCCCTTCCGTTGCACGAACGAATCTCCGTAGGGAGTCCTTTGAACATTCCTACAGCTTCAGCTTTTCGATCTGCGCCTTCACATCGGCGGCGGATTTGTTCAGCGCAGCTTGCTCGTCAGGGTTGAGTTTGATCTGGATGATTTCCTCGACGCCGCGTTTGCCTAACTTCACAGGCACGCCGACGAAGTTGTCATGAATGCCGTACTCGCCTTGCAGGTGCACCGCGCACGGTAAAATTCTCTTCTTGTCTTTCACGATGGCTTCCGCCATCAATACGGCAGACGCGGACGGCGCGTAATACGCGCTGCCCGTCTTCAAGTAGTTAACGATTTCGATACCGCCATCGCGAGCGCGTTTCACGAGTCGTTCGATTGTTGCTTGACTCAAGAGTTCCGTAATCGGAATGCCCGCGACCGTTGAAAAGCGCAGCAGCGGCACCATCGAAACCCTGCTGTGCCTCGCGCTGCTTATCGGCACGTACGGCGGCTAAGGCGCGCTCGGTAACTTCTGGCTCACGGCGGTTTGGGATGAATGCTGACATACCGCCAAGGGCGTGTGCGCCATGTTTATGGCAACTGTAAACAACCAGTTCAGCGGCGGAGCGTAGAAATTCCGTCGCCATCGTCACCTGTACACGATCTGGGAAGACCCAATCGCTACGCTGGTTGAAGGCCTTGATAAAGCTATAAATATAATCCCAACGTCCCAGATTCAGGCCACTCGAG
>JANNUB010000044.1:0-5511 GCA_031394795.1 Ignavibacteriota bacterium
CTCCACCGCGGGAAGAATTTGTGATTGTCAAAGGCAATGACAATCTCGAAATCGAGATCAACGCTCCCTTGCGACAGGTGTATCAACCCCTGATCAATCTCGACGAACGATTTACGTGGGAGGGTCTCGATAGAATTGATCGTGATCAGGTAACGGAAAGAGTCGGCATGCAACACCGTTGCTATACACATGGGCTGGAGTTGGAAAAGACAGCCCTCCACAGCGAATTCAGGGACGACGCTGCCACGTACGTCGAACGAGTCGTCAGCGAAGAGATGAAGTTTGATGTGGTGCTGGTGTTCGAAATGAATGCGCTAGCTCATAACATCACGCGTCTGAGTACGAACATCAAGTGGCAACAAGCGGAAGTGTTGCCTCCTGAATTGACCAAAGCCGTGCTCGCAAGATTTAAGGAGCTTTTTGAATCTCTCAAAAGATATTGTGAAAGCAAAATGGAAGTGTAGGCACGCCGGCTGACTACTTCGGTCGCGAGCCAATCCTCGAAGGATAGGTTTTTCACATCTTTTTTTCGTAATATATGTGCGACAATACGGTCAGACATTCTCGCTTCGCAGCCCTACGGGTCGTAGACCCGCATGATGTGTGAAGCAGGCAAGTGCGAACGACCTGCTGGTGCATGAGCACGGGGATGATGCCCCCACAAAACACAATTTTCTCAAAAGGAGTACCATGAATATCTACGTAGGAAACTTGCCGCGTCAAGCGAGCGAAGACGATCTCCGACCGGTCTTCGAACCATTCGGCAAGATTATGTCTGTGAACGTCATTAAGGACAAGTTCACCAATGAGTCGAAGGGGTTTGGCTTTGTTGAGATGTCAAAAAAATCCGAGGGAGAGGCCGCAATTGAAGCCCTCAACGGCAAAGAATTTATGGGCCAGAATATGACTGTGAACGAAGCCCGTCCGAAATCCGAAAGCGGTGGTCGCCGGCCTGGTGGCGGAGGAGGGTACGGTGGTGGTGGAAATAGAGGCGGTGGCGGATACAGTGGCGGCGGACGTGGCGGGAGACGTTCTTACTAAGAACGTCGGTCCAACTGCGACGATGACGATAGTGAAACACAAAGCCCCGACCACACTTTGGTCGGGGCTTGCATTACATCCTCTGCGTGCTTGCATATCCTACGGCATCATCCCATCAATCTCGTTTCGTTCGTTGGCGATTGCCTCGCCTTGAGTCGCAAACCACGCAACAGTTGTCTTCTGCCTTTTGGAATCATTCTTACAGGAATAGGTTGTTCCATGTCCGCTGTTTTCCGACATCACCGTGATATTGATTCCCCGATGCGTTGCCTTCGTTGTCGTTACTTTTGTCATAATGCCAGTCCTCGGGGATTGTTGTTTTTCTTAGTTTCTCGATTCAATATAGTCTAAAAGGAAATGAGATGCTTGAACCTCAAATCCGACATAGAATTGTCCCCACGAATCCACACGAATTCTCACGAATTGGTTTTGGGGAATTGTTGTTCAGCGTTTTACTTTTTCAAACATTCGTGTCAATTCGTGAAGATTCGTGGACGACAGTTTTCTATGTCGGAATTCAGGTTGAACAGTCTATTGTCAGCAGTTTGAAATGAAGACCGTAGGTCGTAGGCGTGATTTCCATTGTCAAACTTGGAAGAGATTCCCACATTTGAGAACCCGATATTGCAAATTGAGTCACTTTCTTCTAAATTCTTCTGGCACAAAAATCGCAGGTCGTAGAGGAACGAAAGCAATATCATCGGGGTTCAACTAAACGAATGCAATCCATCATCAAATATCGCATCACCGGGCTGATGCTCGCGACGGTTTTCGCCCTCTTCAACATCGGCTTGCCCATCGTTGTCGCCTCTTGCCCGATGATGAAGTATGCAGATTCCAACCAGTGTATGATGTGCGACGACGGCTCGCAATCAGGAACCGCGAAGTTCACGAACTCCATTGACAAGTCTTGCTGCGAAACAACGTATGCTTCGGACAGAAACAAGACGGAGTTTCTGCAGGTCGGAAAACTTGTTGACCTTTCAAAGCTGTTACTCGACGTTCAATTCATTTCCTCAAACATCACTTTTGGTCTTCAGTCTGCGGTCTCTTTTTCCCAATTTCGTGATTCATCGCCGCCGCTGTCTCGCGATATTCCCATCTTCATTTCTTCACTTCTGATTTAGGGTTCCTTCACGCTTTTGCTTTTGTCATTCTGAGTCCGCCTTCTTTGTCCGAAGGACTCCTTCGGAGGCGGGACGAAGAATCCGTATTCCGGCATTGTTCTGGATTCTTCCCCTTCGACTCGCTCGCTCAGGGTCAGAATGACCGGTCTTTTTCTTTATCTGTTCGACGAGGAATTTTATGAAATACATTTTTGCATTTCTTTTGCTTGTTCCACTACAACTGATAGCTCAAGGAGCAAGCGACACGCTCAATCTCAACGACCTTGTCCGCGAAGCGTTGCAGAATAATCCTGAGCTGAAAGCGTTCGAGTACAATCGCAATATGATGGAAGCGCGGGTTGAAGGAACCGGCGTGCTCGATGACCCCGAACTTACCTACATGCGCGACGAAATGCCGAACTTCCGCTGGAAGGACGCGATGTATTCGCGCATCGAGCTGATGCAGATGTTTCCTTTTCCAGGGAAGCTCTCCACTGAAACTGAGATTGCCGAGATAGCGGCTGAGCACGCACATCATGAACACATGGAGAAGGCGAACGAAGTGTTGGCGAAACTTCGCTCCGCATATTACGAGCTGTGGTTCGCGCAGCAATCGCTTGCGCTGAACCGTGAGAATGCGCGACTCCTTCAGCAATTCACGAAGATTGCCCAGACTCGCTACGGAGTAGGAGAGACGCCGCAGCAAGATGTGCTGAAAGCGTTCGTCGAGATTGCGAAGTTGGACAACCAGTTGATTACTCTGCGGCAGCAGGAGCTTACGATGAAAGCAATGTTGGTTGCACTGCTCAATCGTTCGGCGAAGGACACTTTGGGCATTGCCATCGCGCCGAACGAGCTTGTGAAACTCCTGACTCTCGATTCACTGCACAGCATTGCTATGCGGTATCGGGGGATGCTGCTGCACGATTCGCTTTCGGTCGAAGAGAGTAGGAAGATGCTCTCGCTCGCAAAGAAAGAATATCTGCCCAATTTTAAGTTAGGTCTTGAATACGTAACGATGCCGCTCAATTCAGACTTCAAAGCGTGGACTGTTTCGGCAGGAGTCACGCTGCCGTTCATGCCGTGGAGTCTCGGGAGAACGAGTGCGAAAGTCGAAGAGACGACAATCGGCATTGACAAGGCGCGGGAGACGCTGAACAATTCGCGCAACATGGTTCGCTCGAATATCAGCGAGCTGTATTTCAAAGCCGGGTCGTTCAAGAAGCAGTTAGAAAATTATTCGACGGTCATCGTGCCGCAATCGCAGCAGGCGCTGCGTGCGAGTATGATGGCGTACCAAACCGGCAAGACAGATTTTTTGATGTTGATTGATTCGTACCGAATGCTCGTCGAGCTTTCGATGGAGAAGCTGATGCTGCGGATGCAGTTTGAGCAAACGATTGCGGAGATGAAGCGGGCAGTCGGCTACGCCGGAATTTTTGAAACGCGAAACGAAAGGAATTGAAGATGAAAAGGAAACTCATCATTGGTGTTGCCGCCCTTGTCACTATTGCAGCAGTCGGCGTGTTGATCTACCCTAAAGTATTTCCATCGAAACCGGAACGGAAGATTTTGTACTGGACAGATTCGATGCTGCCCGGAGATCGAAGCGATCATCCGGGAAAATCTCCGATGGGAATGGAACGGACTCCCGTCTACGCGGATGAAGTTCAACACGAGTCAACACAGGCACACGGAGAAGAATCGTACTACACATGTCCGATGCATCCCTCCGTCCGCTCGGACAAACCCGGTGCGTGTCCAGTCTGCGGCATGGCGTTGGTGAAGAAGACTGTGCAAAAAGATTTGTCGCCGGGAGATTTGGATGGACTGCAAGGGGTGAGTCTTTCGCCAACACAGCGAGTAATGGCGAACATTTCAATTGCCAAAGTCGAGCGACGTTCAGTCAGTAAAGACATTCAAGCTGTTGGCGTCGTCAGCTATGCAGAGCCGAACTATCGCCACATCAGCATGCGATTTCCGGGACGGTTGGAGAAGCTCTATCTCTCATACACCGGGCAAACTGTTCGCAAAGGCGATCCCGTTGCCGATGTCTATAGTCCCGAAGCGATTTCCGCGCAGCAGGAATTTTTGCTTGCACTCGATTCATACGAACAGGCAGCGAACGCAGAACAGACTTTTGCAGTTTCTGCCGCGCAACTTCTTGAACAATCAAAACAAAAACTGCTTCAGTGGGGATTTACCGAGAAGCAGATTTCCAAACTCAAAGAGACGCGCAAGGTGAACTATCTCGTCACCATCTACTCGCCCATCGGCGGCACGGTAGTGAAGAAGAGCGTTGACCCGCAGCATTACGCTGCAACGGGTGAGGATATGTTCGACGTCGCCGACCTTTCGACTGTGTGGATTCTTCTTGATGTGTACGAGAAGGACATTCGCTTCATCGGTCGCGGGCAGTCAGCACAGATAACAACCGAGGCATACCCGAACGAGAAGTTCAAAGGGCGCGTGGTGTTTATTGACCCGGTGCTCAATCCAGAAACACGAACTATACGCGTGCGAACAGAGTTCGCGAATCTTCAAGGTAAGCTGAAGCCGAACATGTTTGTCAATGCGACGATAGCGATTCCGAAAACCAACGCGCTCGTCGTTCCGTCCACAGCCATTCTCTCAACAGGCAAACGAACAGTTGTGTGGGTTGAAGTGAAAGAGAACACCTTTGAGCCTCGTGATGTTGTTGTCGGCTCAACAAGTGATGGCTTCACTGTAATCTTGAATGGACTGGATGAGGGCGAACAAGTTGCGGAGACGGGGGGATTTCTGATTGATTCAGAGAGCCAGTTGAGCGAAACGGTCTCTGAACATAAACATTGAAATTTCACCATTGAAACATTTTAACATTGCATCATTGGGATTTTTATTCAAATGTTGAAATGATGAAATGACAAAATGTTGAAATTAAAGAGAGCACAATCATGATTGAGAAAATAATAGACTACTGCGCGCGCAACCGCTTCATCGTCATCGTCGCGTACCTGCTCGTCATCGGCGCCGGCATTTGGGCTGTGGGCACGACGCCGCTCGATGCGATTCCCGATTTGTCGGAGAACCAAGTCATCGTGTTCACGGAGTGGATGGGACGATCTCCGAAGTTGGTGGAAGACCAGATTACGTTTCCGCTCGTGACTGCGCTGCAGGGCGTGCCTGATGTGCGTGCAATCCGTGCGCAGTCCATGTTCGGCATGTCGTTCATCTACATCATCTTTGAAGACAGAACAGATTTGTATTGGGCGCGCAGTCGAGTGCTCGAAAAACTCTCCGTTGTTCAATCGTCGCTGCCGCAGGGCGCGAAGATGCAGCTTGGTCCTGACGGAACCGGCGTCGGGCACGTCTTCTGGTACAC
>JANNUB010000068.1:0-1667 GCA_031394795.1 Ignavibacteriota bacterium
TTCGCAAAATTCTAATAGCCAATCGCGGTGAGATTGCCTGTCGCATTATCTGGACCTGTAAAGAGATGGGCATTCGTACTGTTGCTGTTCACAGCGAAGCGGACCGCGATGCGCTTCATGTTCGTTTTGCAGATGAAGCGGTTTGTATTGGTCCGGCACCATCAGCACAGAGTTATTTGAACATCCCCGCTGTTATCAGTGCTGCTGAAATAACGAACGTTGACGCCATTCATCCAGGCTACGGCTTTCTGGCCGAATCACCTTCGTTTGCTGAAATTTGCGAGGCTTGTAATATCAAGTTCATTGGTCCACGTTCGGATATTATCAAGTTGATGGGTGATAAAGTCGAAGCTCGTCGCACCATGCAAGCGGCAGGTGTCCCTGTGTTGCCTGGCAGTCCGGACCCTGTAAAGCCGGATGATGAAGCCGTAAACTTAGCGCGAGAGATTGGTTTTCCTGTGATTGTAAAAGCGGCGGCAGGCGGTGGCGGGCGCGGAATGCGTATTGTTCGTAAAGAAGAAGATTTATTGCACGCCTTGGAAACGGCTTCAAACGAAGCGGCAGCGGCTTTCAAAAACGGCGATGTTTATATTGAAAAGTATGTCGAACGCCCGCGCCCCATCGAGATTCAAATTTTAGCCGATGAACATGGCAATTGTATTCATTTGGGCGAGCGTGAATGTTCTATTCAACGCCGTCATCAAAAGCTCTTGGAAGAGGCTCCTTCGCCTGTTCTTTCAAAAGAGATGAGAGAGAAGATGGGAGCAACTGCCGTGAATGCTTGTAAAGAGATTGGTTATTCAAGCGCGGGAACGTTTGAGTTTCTCTTTGACGAAGACGGCAAGTTCTATTTCATGGAGATGAACACGCGCATACAGGTCGAGCATCCTGTGACAGAGATGGTCACGCTTGCGGACATTGTTCGCAATCAAATTCGTATTGCAGAAGGCGAAGAACTTGGTTACGCACAAGAGGACGTTCAAATTGTGGGACATTCAATCGAATGTCGCATAAATGCAGAAGACCCTGTGACGTTTGCTCCAAGTCCGGGAAGAATCACATCGTTTAATCTTCCGGGGGGACCAGGTGTCCGCGTTGACACAGCTGCTTATCCTGGCTATTTAGTGCCACCATATTACGATTCGATGATTGCGAAGGTAATCGTTCATGCGCGCACGAGAGAGCTTGCAATAGCGCGTATGCGTCGTGCCCTTGAAGCAATGGTTGTTGAAGGTATAAAGACGACAATTCCGCTTCATCTGAAAATAATGAACGATCCTAAGTTTCAAGCGGGTGATTTTTCAACAAAGTTCATGGAAGAGTTCGCATCAGCGAACGGCAAAGTGGACGCAAACATGGCTCATTGACGCATCTGGTTCAGGCATCTATAATGCCAGCTTTTCTGAGGCGAGCGCGTGGGGCTCGTTATTAGGGGGTAATCAAATAATGACTTACGCAATAGTAAGAACAGGCGGCAAACAGTTTCGCGTCAACGAAGGCGATAAACTGCGCGTTCCTTCAATCAACAAAGATGAAGGCGAAACACTGGAACTCGAATCTTTATTGATTGGAGACGGCGAGACCATCATCACGAGCGGCGCAAAGGTAGCTGCAAGCGTTGTCGGACACGGACGCGGGCCCAAAATTATTGTTTTCAAAAAGAAACG